>JANPCT010000929.1:0-3458 GCA_031431095.1 Acidobacteriota bacterium
CGGCGCCTGGCGGGGCGTCGACATCAAGCTCCTCCGCCCCGACCTCAAGGGGGTCAAGCTCCGCACCCGCGCAGGCTATTTCGCGCCGTATAAGCCACGCAGCTAGGGCCGGCTTCAGGTTTTTGGCTCCAGCTCCAGAGCCGCCTCTGTCTGTGTGGTACGATCTTCGGATCAATGGCGTCGAAGTACGACCGCTTCAACCTCGTGTCCGATTTCGAGCTTCGCGGCGATCAGTCACGGGCGATCGACGAGCTTGTCGCGGGGTTGAATCGCGGCGATCGATCCCAGGTGCTGCTCGGCGTCACCGGGTCGGGCAAGACGTTCACGATGGCGCAGTGCGTCGCGCGGGTCAACCGGCCGACGCTCGTCATGGCCCACAACAAGACGCTCGCGGCGCAGCTCTATCAGGAGTTCAGGCGCTTCTTCCCCGACAACGCCGTCGAGTACTTCGTCAGCTACTACGATTACTACCAGCCCGAAGCGTACGTGCCGACGACCGACTCCTACATCGAGAAGGAAGCGACGATCAACGACGAGATCGATCGCATGCGGCTGTCGGCGACGCGGTCGTTGTTCGAGCGCCGCGACGTCATCATCGTCTCGAGCGTGTCGTGCATCTACGGCCTCGGCTCGCCGGAGGCGTACTACGGGATGATGCTGCCGCTCGAGCGCGGACAGCGCATCGATCGCGACCAGATCCTGCGCAAACTCGTCGAGATCCAGTACGAACGCAACGACCATGATTTCGGGCGCGGCGTGTTCCGCGTCCGCGGCGACATCGTCGAGGTCTACCTCTCCTACGAAGAGAGCGCGCTGCGCATCGAGCTGTTCGGCGACGAGGTCGACGAGCTCAGTTCCTTCGATCCGCTCACCGGCAAGACCACCCGGCGCCACGACAAGGTGGCGATCTTCCCGAAGACGCACTTCGTGGCGCCGCGCGAGAAGACCAAGCTGGCCGTGACGAGCATCAAGGCCGAGCTCGACTGGTACCGCACGCAGCTCGAGAGCGAAGGCAAGGTGCTGGAGGCGCACCGGCTGCACCAGCGGACCATGTTCGACCTCGAGATGATCAAGGAAATCGGCTACTGCCACGGCATCGAGAACTACGCGCGGCACCTGACGGGGCGGCCGCCGGGCGCCCCGCCGCCATCGCTGCTCGATTACCTGCCGCCCGACGCGCTGACGATCGTGGACGAGAGCCACCAGACGGTGCCGCAGATCCGCGGGATGTATCACGGCGATCGTTCACGCAAGGAGGTCCTCGTCGCCTATGGCTTCCGGCTGCCGTCGGCGCTGGACAACCGGCCGCTGAATTTCGAGGAGTGGGAGCAAAGGACGGGACAGGTCCTGTTCGTGTCCGCCACCCCGGGGCCCTACGAGTTGAAGCGGGCCGGGGGGGCCGTTGTCGAGCAGATCATCCGTCCGACCGGCCTGGTCGACCCGCCGATCGACATCCGCCCGGTGAAGGGGCAGGTCGACGATCTGCTGGCCGAGATTCGCGACCGCGCCGGGCGCAGCGAGCGGGTGCTCGTTACCACGCTGACCAAACGCATGGCCGAGGACCTGACGCAGTACTATCAAGAACTCGGCGTCAAAGTGCGATACCTCCACTCCGACATCGAGACCCTCGAACGGATCGAGATCCTCCGCGACCTGCGGCGCGGCACGTTCGACGTGCTGGTCGGCATCAACCTGCTTCGCGAGGGGCTCGACCTGCCGGAAGTGTCCCTGGTGGCGATTCTGGATGCCGACAAGGAAGGATTTCTTCGCTCGTCCGGGTCCTTGATTCAGACGGTCGGCCGGGCGGCTCGCCACGTGCGTGGCAGAGCCATCATGTACGCCGATCGGATGACCGATTCGATGCGCCACGCCATTTCAGAAACGGATCGGCGGCGCCGGATCCAGGTGGCCTACAACGAGGAGCACGGCATCACTCCGGCCTCCATCGTCAAGAGCATCGACGAGGTGATGTCGAGTGTCTACGAGCGCGATTACGTGACGATTCCGACGTCGCCGGACGAGGCGGGACAGTTCAAGACCCAGGCGGAGCTCGACGCGCATGTCGCCGGGTTGCAGCAGCAGATGAAGTCGGCGGCGGGCAATCTGGAATTCGAGAAGGCGGCGACGATCCGCGACCGGATCAAGCAGTTGAAGAGCCGGGAGCTGGGCCTGGCCGGGAGCCGCCGCTAATTGGCGTCCAGGCTGGAAACGTGGGCGAAGGACGCCGTCCTCGAAGTACAGGAGTACGTCGGTCTGCTCGCCCGCATCGGGCGGGCGGCGGTCACGCCGCCGATCTACTTCCGCGACATCGTGGAGCAGTTCGATTCCATCGGCATCGGTTCGCTGACGGTCGTGCTGCTCGCGGGGCTGTTCACCGGGATGGTGCTGGCGCTGAACTCCGGAATCACGCTCGATCAGTTCGGCGCGCGGTCGATGGTCGGGCGGCTGATCAGCGCGTCGATGGTCAAGGAGCTCGGACCGGTGCTGACCGGCCTGATGGTCTCGGGCCGCGTCGGCTCCGGGATCGCCGCAGAAATCGGATCGATGCTGGTCACCGATCAGATCGCGGCGCTGCGGGCGCTCGGGACGGATCCGGTTCGCAAGCTCGTGGTGCCGCGCGTGCTTGCGGGGGTCGTCATGATGCCGATGCTCAGCGTGATGGCTACCGCCATCGGCATGGTCGGCGGCTGGATCGTGACGGTCCTGCAGTTCCATGTCGCCAGCACGGTCTACTGGAGCAGCGTCGTCCAGGGGCTGTACATGCAGGACGTGTGGATGGGACTGATCAAGCCCGTGTTCCTCGGCTTCACCATTACGACCATCGGCTGTCACGTCGGACTCAGGACCACCGGCGGCACGCAGGGCGTCGGCAACTCCACGAAGCTCTCGGTCGTGGCGAGCTCGGTGGGCGTGATCGCGGTGGATTTCGTCGTGACCAAGGTTCTCATCGTGCTGCTCTACTGACGTGGCCAGCCAGCAAGCGCCCCGCTCGGCACTCCTCGAAGAGGCGCTCGCCTTCGGCGGGCCGATCGTCGTGTTCGACCAGGTGAACCTCGCGTTCGACGAAAAGGTGATCCTGACGAACGTGAGCTTCACGCTGCAGACCGGGCATACGAAGATCTTCCTCGGCGCGAGCGGCGCCGGAAAGTCGACGATCCTGCGCCTGGCGCTGGGGCTGCTGAAGCCCGACGGCGGGCGCATCTTCGTCAACGGCGAGCAGATCGACCAGATGCGGGAGGACGACCTGATGCAGGTGCGCGGCGACCTCGGCATGGTCTTCCAGGAGGGGGCGCTGTTCGACTCCCTGAGCGTCCGCGAGAACGTCGGCTACAAGCTGCTCGAAGAGATGCAGTGGCCAATCGGGAAGGCGGACGAGCGCGTCAAGGAAGTGCTCGGGTTCGTCGGCCTCGGCGAGTTCATCGATCGCATGCCGTCCGAGCTGTCCGGCGGGCAGCGGC
>JANPCT010000930.1:0-1791 GCA_031431095.1 Acidobacteriota bacterium
GCGGTGGTATATGCGCCCGGCCGTCCTCGGCGTCATCGTCCTGGTGTGCGTCGGCCTCTTGAACATCATTTTCTACTGAGGGTCACATGGGACTCGACATTCGCATCCCTATCGGCATGATGTTCACGGTCATCGGCACGCTCCTGAGCGGCTACGGCCTCATCGCCGATCGAGCCATCTTCGATCGATCGCTCGGCATCAACGTCGACTTGATCTGGGGCGCCTTCCTGCTCCTCTTCGGCCTGGCGTTCGTCATCGCCGGCAGGCGCGCAGCTCGATAAGACGTCGACACGCGAGAGCTGGCCAGGCGCCGTCGTTCCCAGAAGAAGTGGTGAAATCGCGTCGCGGCACGTTGACCTCGAGGACGTTCGCCTTGAAGTCTCCCGCGCGGCCGAGGTAGGTGGGCACTTCCTGATAGGGGGCCGCCATTTTCTGGGCGGGGGCGGGAAGCTGGCTGGACAACAATCCAAGGAGCAGAGCAACTGCGACTGGTCTGATGTCCACGATTGTCGTACGCGCCTCGCGCGACCGGGCGCGGGTCTTCGTCACTTGACCAGGATGACGCCTTTCATCGACGGGTGAATCGCGCACAGATAGCGGAACTCGCCGGTCTTCCGGACCACGTATTTCCACGATTTGTCCGGGGCGATATTGCGTGAATCGAACGCGCCTGTTGTCGACGTCGCCGTGTGCGGGTAGGGATCCTTGTTGATCCAGGCGATCGTGTCCCCCACCCTCACGGTCAGCTCGGCGGGAGTGAATGCGGTCCCGTCGATCGTCACCGTGTGGACGATAGACGGGACGGATTTCGCCGCCGCGTCCGCCGCCAAGCCGGGCCTGTGCGGGGCGGACGCGACGACGAACATCACGAGAGCGCCGACCAAGCGGATGCTCTTCACGGGTGGACTACGTGCCGAGCGCTGCCTGGATCATCTTCGCGTGATCGAGGTGGGCGACGAACGCGGGCCGCACCTTCACGAGCAACGCCTTCAGCTCTTCGTTCTTCGCACCCGGGATCAAGGTCTTGTCGACCGCTTCCAGAACGGCGGTGTGATACGCCACTTCGTGATCGATGTAGGCCTTGTCGAAGGCCTTGCCGGTGAGCGTCTTCAGGCTGGTGACGTTGGTCTGGCCGCCGTCGGCGAGGCTCTTGCTGGTGGGATTGGCTTCCGGCGTGACCTTGAGCTTCGCGACGAGATCTTTCGCCTGCTTGTTGACGCCCATGTGATCGGTGACCATCGTCTGCGCGAATTTCTTCACGTCGGCGTGGCTGGCCTTCCGCGCGGCGAGCTTGCCGGCGTCGATATCGACCTGATTGGCGGTGACGACGATCGACGCGATCTGCGCATCGTTCACGTCCTGGGCGGAAGCCCCGGCGGCGAACAGCAGCGAACCGGCGATGACGATAGCGGATAACTTCATGAACTCTCCCTGGTTTATAGCCACAATACGTAACTCGTATGCTGCCGATGAAAACCCCGGGCGGCGCGGTTTATTCCCGGCGGGGCTGGCTAGGGCGTGATGGCTGCGATGATTTCGTCGCCGGTGAGCACCGTGGCGGAGCCCTTCGCCTTCGCGAAAATCCGGTCGACCAGCTCGTCGGTTGCGGTGTAGCCGTGCTTCTCCAGCCAGAACACGACGTTGGAACGACCCGACATCGGGCCGACGTCGATTTGCTGCTCGCGTCCAATCAGACTCGCCGGCACACCGGAGTAGACCGCGTCGATCAACGCCACGTCGTTCTTCCGGAACGCCTTGATCACCGCGGCGGCGTGCACTCCGGTCGCAGTG
>JANPCT010000931.1:0-2246 GCA_031431095.1 Acidobacteriota bacterium
CACGACGAGACGCTCCTCGTCCAGTCGGGCAAGCCCGTCGCGGTGTTCCGCACCCATCCATGGGCGCCGCGCGTCCTCATCGTCAACGCCATGCTGGTGCCGGCGTGGGCCACCTGGGATGTCTTTCGCGATCTCGAAGACAAGGGGCTCACGATGTACGGCCAGATGACCGCCGGAAGCTGGATCTACATCGGCACCCAGGGCATTCTCCAGGGCACCTACGAAACGCTCGCGGAAGTCGGCCGCCGTCACTTCGGCGGCACGCTCGCCGGACGGCTCGTCGTCACCGCCGGCCTGGGCGGCATGGGCGGCGCTCAGCCGCTCGCGGTGACGATGAACCAGGGGATTGCGCTGGTCGTCGAAGTGGACCCCGACCGGATCCAGCGGCGGCTGGCCACCCGCTACGGCGACGAGCGCGCCGGCTCGCTCGACGCCGCACTCGCGCGCGTGGATCAGTGCCGCCAGACCGGCACGGCGCGATCGATTGCGCTGGAGGCGAATGCGGCCGATGTCCTGCCGGCGCTCGTCGCCCGCGGCATCGTTCCCGACATCGTCACCGATCAGACATCCGCGCACGACGCGCTGAACGGGTATGTGCCGAACGGGCTGTCGCCCGGCGAAGCGGCGGCGCTGCGGCGCGGCAACCCCGCCGAGTACCAACGCCGCTCGATGGCCGCGATGGCGGCACACGTGCGCGCCATGCTGGCGCTGCGCGAGCGCGGCGCGGTGACGTTCGACTACGGCAACAACATCCGCGCGCAGGCCGAGAAGGCCGGAGTCAGCGACGCGTTCGCGATTCCCGGGTTCGTGCCCGAATACATTCGTCCGCTGTTCTGCCGCGGCAAGGGGCCGTTCCGGTGGGCGGCCCTGTCCGGCGATCCCGCCGACATCGCCGCGACCGATCGCCTCGCGCTCGACATGTTTGCCGGCGACGCGCCGTTGTGCCGCTGGATCCGCCTGGCGGCCGAGCGGGTGGCGTTCCAGGGACTGCCCGCGCGCATCTGCTGGCTCGGCTACGGCGAGCGGGCGCGGTTCGGGCTCGCGATCAACGATCTCGTCCGCCGCGGCGTCGTCTCGGCGCCCATCGTGATCGGACGCGATCATCTCGACACCGGGTCGGTCGCCTCGCCGAACCGGGAGACCGAAAACATGATGGACGGCAGCGATGCAATCGCGGACTGGCCGATCCTCAACGCCCTGCTCAACACGTCGTCGGGCGCCACCTGGGTCTCGGTCCATCACGGCGGCGGCGTCGGCATCGGCTACTCGCTGCATGCCGGGATGGTGATCGTCGCCGACGGCACGCGTGAAGCGGACGAAAAACTGCAGCGCGTCCTCACCTGCGATCCGGGAAGCGGCGTCGTCCGGCACGCGGACGCGGGCTATCCCGACGCCATCGCCACCGCGCGGGAGAGCGGAATCGACATGCCCATGCTGGCGGGGACCTCCCGATGATGATCCCTGAGCGTCCCTCGCTCGAACGGCGCGTGCTCGCGGCCCTGGACGGTTCGGGCGGCTCGGGTCCGCGGATTCCCGTGGTGATCGGCGGGTGCGGCAGCGGCCGCACCTCGCTGCTGCTGCGGCTGCGTGATTTGATCGGCCGCACCCAGGCGCAGTACGTGGACGTCGAACGCATCGCCACGACGCCGGAGCGGTTCTTCCAGGCGCTGCGCGAATCCTCGCCGTTTCCGGCGCTGCCCTATGGACAGGAACGCGGCGCCGAACCAGGTGCGCGTGACGCCTTCGACGCAGTGCTCGCCGTGCTCGACACGGCCCGCGCCCCTGGCGGGATGCCGGCGACGTTCCTACTCGACGAGTTCCTCGAACTGCGGACGTTCGAGAGCTTTCCCGGTCTGCGCAGCGTGCTGCGTGACCTCGTCGGCGCGCTCGCATCCAGCGGCAACCGGTTCGTGCTCACCAGCCGCTACTCCGCGCGGGCGCACCGGCTGCTGCGCGACGCGCCGGCGCAGTTCGAGATCATCCACGTGGCGCCGCTCAGCGCCGCCGAGATCCGCGCGACGCTCCCCGGGGCGCACGCCGACGACCACGTGCGCGGGATCGACGATTCCGAGGACGAGATCGAGCGCCAGCGCGACGAGGTGGCGCGGCTGGTCCAGGCGCTCTCGGACGGCCGTCCGTCCTACGCCCGCGCCATCGCGGAAACCGCCGCGGGCATGTCTCCGCGCGGGGCGGCGGATCCGATCAGCGCCCTGGCCTCGCTCCTCGCGCCGGGCGGTCAGCTGGCG
>JANPCT010000932.1:0-2115 GCA_031431095.1 Acidobacteriota bacterium
CCGTGATCACGACCTTCTTCGCCCCGGCGGCCAGGTGCTTGGCGGCGCTGTCGCGATCGGTGAACAGGCCCGTGCACTCGAACACCACGTCCACGCCGAGGTCCTTCCACGGCAGCTGCGCCGGGTCCTTGATCGAGAGCCCTGCCGCGCGGGCGCGACGCAGGTCCTTGTGCGGCAGATCCAGCAGCTGCTGGTCGTTGGTATACGAGTGCACCGTCGTCATCCAGCCCTTCTTGATGCCGAAGGACTGGTGCAGGACCTTGGCGAGCGGCGCCAGGCAATTGGTCGTGCAGGACGCGTTGGAGATGATGTGGTGGGTCTTCGGATCGTATTTCTCCTCGTTGACGCCGAGGACGACGGAGAAGTCCGGCTTCTTGGCGGGCGCCGTGATGATCACTTTTTTCGCGCCGGCGGCGAGGTGCTTGGCGGCGCTGTCGCGGTCGGTGAACAACCCGGTGGATTCAAACACGACGTCCACGCCAAGGTCCTTCCAGGGCAGCTGCGCCGGGTCCTTCACGGACAGCACCTGGAACTGGTCACCCTCGACCGAGATGCGGTCGCCGTCGGCGGTAATCTTCGCCTTGAGGTTGCCGAGGATCGAGTCGTACTTGAGCAGATGCGCCAGCGTCGCCGCATTCGTCAGGTCGTTCACCGCGACGAAGTCGAGATCGTTCGACCCGAGAGCTGCGCGCATGATGTTGCGGCCGATGCGGCCGAATCCGTTGATGCCAACTTTTATGGCCATGTTCTGAGAGCCTCCGACAACAAACCTGCCCTGCCCGCGCCGATGGCACAAGGACCAACCGGACGATGCATGGGCGAAACCACGATTCTAGTGACGGCTTGCACGGGGGTCAATCCGCGCCTAAAATACGGGTAATCAACCCTTTACCGCGGTGTACTCCCTTTACAGTGTCCTGATCGTCACATTTTTCCTCGTGATGTCCCCGTACCTGGCCTGGCAGGCGGTCCGTCACCGGAAATATATCGGCAGCCTGCGCCAGCGGCTCGGCTACCTGCCCGTCTCGTTCAATCTTGACGGCGAAGAATCGATCTGGATCCACGCCGTCTCCGTGGGAGAGGTCCTCACGGCGCGGGCCCTCCTGCCGCAGCTGCGCGAGCGTTATCCCCGGCTCCGCCTGTTCCTGTCTACCACCACGATGACAGGCCAGCAGATTGCGCGCAACAGCCTGCACTACGTCGACGAAGTGTTCTACTTCCCTTTCGACCTCGGGTTCATCGTCAATCGGACGCTGCGTCTGGTGAAGCCGCGGCTGTTCATCATGATGGAAACGGAGATCTGGCCGAACCTGCTGCGCGCCTGCCACCAGTCCGGCGTGCGCACGGTTGTCGTCAACGGCCGCATCTCGTCGCGGTCGTATCCGCGCTACCGCCTGGCGCGCCCGTTCTTCCGCCGCGTGCTGGAACACGTCGATCGCTTCTGCATGCAGGGAGAGGAATCGGCGCTGCGCATCATCGAAATGGGCGCCGACCCCGAGAAGGTGGTCGTGACCGGCAGCCTCAAGTTCGATTCGCTCGAGATTCCCGGGCCCGCCACGGCGGCGGACCGCGGCCGCAACCGTGTCCTGCGCTACTTCCGCGTCGCCAGCGATCGTCCCGTCATCATCGCCGCGAGCACGATGAAGGGGGAAGAAGAGCCGGTGTTCGAGGCCTTTCAGCGCATCCGCGCGCGCGTCCCCGAAGCGCTGCTGATCATCGCGCCGCGCAAGCCTGAGCGCTTCGACGAGGTGGAACAGCAGGCGCGCCGCGCCGGGTGGAAGACCGCGCGCCGCAGCGAGCTCGCGGTTGACGTCGAGCCGCGGCAGGACGTGGTGGTCCTCGATACGATCGGCGAGCTGGCGCAGCTGTACCAGGTGGCGACCGCGGTCTTCGTCGGCGGCAGCCTGGTCGATACCGGCGGCCACAACGTGATCGAGCCCGCCGTGTTCGGCAAGGCGATCGTCTTCGGCCCGCACATGCAGAACTTCGCCGAGATCGCGCGGGCCTTCGTCGAGAACGACGCCGCCATCCAGGTCAGGTCGCCGCGCGAGCTGGAGCACGCGCTGCTCGGGCTGCTGAACGACCCGGTCCGCCGCGCCAGGCTTGGCGCCGCCG
>JANPCT010000933.1:0-1577 GCA_031431095.1 Acidobacteriota bacterium
CCACAGATCGTTGCGGAAGGATTCAATCACATGATCGGTGGCGACTGCGATGTGGGTCGTTCCCGTGTTGAGCATGCCGAGCATCGACGCGACGACGCCGCGAACGGCTCCCACTTCCTTGCCGTCGCGATCGCGCGCCGAGGGCACGGCGTAGTAATGGCGGAAGAGCTCGTAGGTGCCATCAATGAGGTGAACGTCCACGTTTCGTCCGGCTAAAGTATGCCAAATCCGGCGGGGCCCTGGTCGTCGAGTCGAGGCATAATGCCGGGGCCATGTTTTATTTCTTCGAGAAAGACGAGCAATATATCCGCTGCGAGATCAAGGAAGAGGCAGACGGCTGGGATCTTCTGCGCGTCGAAGCTGACGGGATCGAGCAGGTCGAACATTTTCCGACCTCACAGAGCGCCTTCGCGCGCTGGCAGGAGCTGCAGGCCGGGCTGAAACACGCCGGCTGGTTTGGCCCATACGGCCGGGACTGAGGCGCCCAAGGGCATGACCATCATCGTCGGCTCCGTGAAGGACGCGACCGGCATCGGCTTCATGGACAAGGAGGGCAAGCTGATTGGCGCAGTCGGGATCGACGAGGCCGGACGGTTCCGGGCCGGGCTGATGAAATAGCACGGCCACGTTCGAAGGAATTCAATTAGCTGCGGGCCTCCTCGGGCACTGTAATGTGGTGGGTTCTCCTGTTCGTCGCGGGCGTCTGGGCGGGTGCGCAGAACGCGTTGGCCGGCGGCGGGTCGTTCGTCACGCTCGGCATGCTGGTGCTCACCGGGCTCGACCCTCGCGCGGCGAACATCACGTCAACCGTCGCGCTCTTTCCCGGCCAGGTGACGACCGGATATGCCGGGCGCGGGCTCGCGTCAGGCGTACAGGGGATCTCGTTCCCAACGCTCTTCCTCATCAGCCTCGCCGGCGGCGTGGCGGGCGCGCTGCTACTGCTCGCGACGCCGCCGGCGTTCTTCGCCGGCCTCGTCCCATGGCTCGTGCTCTTTGCGACGGCGGTGTTCTTCTGGGGTTCCTTCGTTCGACGGACTTCTGAAGGGGCGCCGCTGCTCGGATCCGGAGCTGCCGCGGCCGCACAACTCACCATCGCCATCTACGCCGGCTATTTCGGCGGCGGCATAGGCTTTCTGATGATGGCGGTCCTGACCATCGCGGGTCAGGCGGTGAGGCGCGCGGCAGCGACAAAGAACGTCCTCGCGGCCACCATGAACGCCTCGGCAGCCGTGATCTTCGTGTTCTCGCGCGACGTGCACTGGCTGCACGCGCTGGTGCTGGGGAGCGGCGGAGTAATCGGCGGACTTGCGGGCGCCGCACTGCTGCCGCGCGTCAACGAGCAGTGGCTGCGGATTGGCGTCGTCGCGCTCGGCATCGCGCTGACGGTCGGCCTGTTTCTCCGCGGGAGGTAGTGCTCCGATCGCGAAATGGCTCGCGCACCGAGACCGGTGAGCGCTCGCGCTGCAAGGCGCGACGACCACGCATACCGGGAGTATATAAGGGAGGAGCAACGCCGCAGCGCGGGATGCAGCGCCGGTCGAATGCCGAGGTATTTCGCGATCTGAGCACTAGCGGCC
>JANPCT010000934.1:0-3933 GCA_031431095.1 Acidobacteriota bacterium
GGCGCCCGCAAGGCCGCCCTCGTCGCGATGAGCGACGATACCAGCCCCGCGGCGAGCACCGCAACCAGCAGTGACCAGCCGCCGGAGGACAGGGGCAGCCGCGCGCCGCGCTCGAATGCGGCAGGAGCAATCGCGACCAGCGCGCTCAACGCGCCGGTCGCCAGGCCCCATCCCAGCAGGACGGCGTTCTCGGAAAGGATCATTCCAAACAGATGGGACCGGCCGTAGCCGACAGCGCGAAGCAGGGCCAGCTCACGGCGCCGTTCGAGGATGTTGCGCAGCAGCACCGCGGCGAGTCCAATCGTTCCGACCAGCAGGCCCAACCCGCCCAGGGTCTGGAAGGTGGACAAGTAGGTGTTCTCGACCGCGTGAAACTCGGCCAGCCGCTGCGCCGTCGGCGTCGCATCGGCGCCGAGGTCGCCGGCTCCTCGCTCGATGGCGGCGCTGACCGCGGCCGCCTGTTCCGGGGCGACGTCGATCATCAGAAACTGGTAGCCCTGTTGTTCGGGGAACAGCGCGATGAAGTGCGGCTCCGCCATCAGCAGCTCGCTTTGCAGGACGCTGTCCCGCAGCGCCGCCACGAAACGGAGCCGGACGCGCCTGCCCGCATTGTTCAGCACCAGCTCGTCGCCGAGTGACTTGTGCAGGACGTAGGTCATCGAATTCGCGTCCGCCGCAATCGGGATGACCCCGTCCGGCAGCGTCTGCGTGAGCAGCAGCCACGGATTCGCCTGTTCAGCGGCGCTCGCCGCGAGCGAGCCTTGAAAGGCGAAGCGGCCGGCGTCGATCATCCGTCGGCTGACGCCGAGGATGCGCGGATTCGTCGGCTCGTACAGGTTGAGGCAGCTCGTCTCGTCGCCAGGCCGCACGCGGAACGGCTCGATCGACACGTCCGCGCGTCCTTCGAGGCCGAGCGCCAGCCGCCCCTCGGGCGAATTGGGATCGTGGATGACCGGCAGCAGCAGATCGACCATCAACGGGTAGCCGCCCGTTCCCGATCGTGTCCCGGCGGCATCGACGTCACCCTTGCGGAAGGCATCCACCGAAATCAGGATGAAGGTCGCGGACGCGATGACGGCGATCGCAAGCACGCTGCGTCCCGGACGCTCTGAGGTGTTGCGGATTCCCAGTCGCGCCACGGAGGGCGGCGCACTGTGACGCCCGGCCGCGCGCAGCCAGAGCGTGAGCGCGCACAGGCAGGCCATGAGGACGGACGCGCCTGCGCCAAAAAAGGCGCCGGCCGGATCCACTCGCCTGGCCGCGGCGGCCGCGATCAGCGCCACGCCGGCAATCGAGAAGACCGCCATCCCGGCGGACGCGGTGATCGCTCGGCGGCGGCGCAGTGCCACGGTCGTGGCTGGCGCGATCTGTCCGGCGAGGAGCGCTCGCTCGGACAGCCTGGCGAAGCTGCGGAGCGTCCACCAGATGCAACCCGTCGCGGCGATCACCGCGCCCGCCGCGCCCGCGAGGAGCGACAGCGGCGACACATGGAGCGTCAGCGACGTTGTCCCTACCGCGCCGGACCACCACGTCCGAAGCCCGGCCATCATCAGCGCCCCATAGGCGACGGCACCCGCCATCCCGAGAATGCTTCCGGCCAGCGCCAGCAGCAGTCCTTCGGCGGCAAACAACCGCCGCACCCGCGGCGTGCTGAAGCCGACCGCGCGCAACAGGCCGACTTCACGCGCGCGCTGTTCGACGCCGAGCCGGAAGAACAGCACCGCGAGCACGAGCGCCGAGGCGACCAGGAAGAAGCTGAAGTAGACGAAGTACTCGCCGAAATCAGTCGAGCCCCGCGAGGCATCCAGCGCTTCGGCGCGTACGCCGCGGACCGTGAAGCCCATGCGGGACGGGTCGAGCTCGGCGAGCAGCGCGGTCTCGAATCGCCGGCGCGCCTCGGCGAGCGGCTGGCCGGACGGTAGGATGCGGAACGAGGTGCGATCGCCGTACCGCGATGTCCACAGCTCACGTCCCGCGCCAAACGGTATGAACGCCTTCGGCGTCGTCCGATACTGGTTCCAGTACGCCTCGTCCACCGGGCGGACACGCTTGAGATCGATCGGGAACGGCGGGTCCCAGTCGCCCAGCGTATCGGCGTCGGAGATGCCCGGATAAACCGGCGCCAGCCGCCGATCCGCCGCGGCACCGGCGATGGGGACGACCGCCGCCAGCTTGAATTCCGCACTCCGCGTCGCGAGTGCGCCGGGTTCCTGCCAGACGTAGTAATCGAGAAACACGGGATCGCCGGGCTTTACCCCAAGCTCGCGCGCCGTCCAGTCGTTGAGGACGATCGGTGGTGGCATCCGGGGAGGATCGGGATCGACCCGCCACGCTCGCGTCAGCTCCGGCGCAATCTCCGGCGCACTGATTGCCGTCACCAGCGAATAGGGCACCTGCCGGTCGCGGCTGCGAATCGAGTTCGCAAGATAAGTGAGCACCGGGCGCGGCAGCGTCCCGGACACCACGCCGGCGTGCTCGATTGCATCCGAGCGGGGAGTGTCGATGAAGCCGGCGGTGGTCTCGACCGCCAGCGCCTCGCGGTCGTCGAGCGCTTGCAGCGACAGCGCGTAATCTTCAAGACGGGCGTGACGTTTCAGAAGCGCCGTCAGCGCGTCGCCGTTGGGTGGGCCATGATCCGCCACCAGCATCGCGTTGACGAGCCGTTTCTGATCCAGATCCTGCTGCAGCCGCGACAGCCGGACGAACACGGCTCGCACCGCCCCCTGCTGCGGTTGAATCGAGAAGTCGCCGAGCTGATCGGGATCGATCACCGCGCCGACGGTCAATCTGACCGTGCGGCCAGGGTCTTCCTTCTGGCCGTGCAGCGACTCCGTCGGAATTGCGGACGGCCGCTCCACTCGCACGAGGACCGTGCCGCCCGGCGCTGCCCCGACGTCCGCCGCCAACGCGCGGCTCAGAAACGCCTCGCGATCCGCGGGACCTGTCCGTCCCGCAACGTGATGGAAGCGCCAGAACCGGTCGTCCACGCCGTAGACCTGCACCCGCGACGCCCGTCGTCCGCTGTCCTGCTCCGTCACGAGCGCCTGCATGACGATGAGGGGAGTGATGTCGGTGTAGGCGGCCGTGAAGTCGGCATCGCCGCGCAGATCGTCGGCGAGCGCCTCGCGGAAGAAGTTCGTGGCGACGACAATCCGGTCCGTCCGCCCGAGACGCTGCAGAACGAGGTCGCGGAGACTGCCCCGTACGGAATCGCCCACCAGCAGGGCGCCGGCGAGGACCGCAACCGCCGTGGCGACGCCGGCGACGACCGCGAGATTGGTGCGCCAGTAATGCTGCAGGCCGCGGAGGACCAGTGCGCGGGAGGTCATGCCCGGCACCTATGGCTCGTCATGACGATGAACGGTGAAGCTTCATGTCGAGGAGGTCGAACCTGACCGGCAGCTTCTCCGCCAGCGCGGCGCTGTGCGTGACGACGACAAGGATGGTCTTCTTCTGCCGATGTAAATCCAGCAGCACGTCCGCGACGTTGTCGGCGGCGACGCGGTCCAGATTGCCCGTCGGCTCGTCGCACAAGAGCAGACGCGGCTCGCGGACCAGGGCGCGCGCGATCGCGACACGCTGCCGCTCGCCCCCTGACAGCTCCGCGGGCCGGTGCTCGATACGATCGGCAAGCCCGACCTGCTCGATCAACTGCCGGGCGCGGGTGTCGTCCTCCTTGCCTCTCGCCGCAACCAGCGTGGGAATCAGGACGTTCTCGAGCACCGTGCACTGCGGCAGCAGGCAATGGTCCTGGAAGACGAACCCGATCTGCGAATTGCGGAAAACGGCGAGATCGGATGCGCTCAACGAGAACGGGTTGCGGCCGTCGAGCATGACGGACCCCGAGGTTGGCGACTCCAGCCCGCCGAGAATGTAGAGCAGCGAGCTCTTGCCGCTGCCGGACGGGCCCATGATCGCGGCTGCGTCGCCGGG
>JANPCT010000935.1:0-1781 GCA_031431095.1 Acidobacteriota bacterium
CGCACCATCAAGTTGACCACCGGCGCGGCGCTGACGCTGGACGGTGACCTGCTCACGGTGCTCGAGTCGCTCTACAAGGAGGTCTCGACACGCCAGGACCTGCAGTCGACATTCGAGGACATGGCGCGCGAGATCCAGCACGTCATCCAGCAGATGACCGACGACGAACGCCGGCACTATCTTTCCGAAAGCCTGTTCCTCAATACCGTGTCGTACGAAAACGAACGGCTTGGGGCATATATGAAGAAACTGACGAAATAGGCTTTAGGCTTCAGAGGACGCCGACGCTTCAAACCGCACTGACTTCCTAAAGCCCAAAGCCCAAAGCCTGAATCCTAACGCCTGACCCGCCTTTGTCCCTGATCTACCTCGCCACCCGTTTCACCTGCAGCTGGCCCTGGAGCACGATGGTGCTTCTGTGCGACGGCCGGCTGGTATGCGGCTGCGCGGATCCCTACGCGAAGCGGGTGCTCGGCGACACGCGGACGGCGTCGGTGTCGGACATCTGGACGGGAGAGACGGCCACCGGGCTGCGCCAGGACATCGTGTCAGGCGGCTCGAAGTTCTGCGGCGACTGTCCCCTGAAATTGCCGCTGGCGAAAGACGAACCGGCGCCTGCGCGTGGGCTCGACGTCGGCTCCCTGCCATCCCGTCTCTACATCGAGTGCACCGCCGCCTGTAACATCTCGTGCGCCCAGGCATGCTGCGCCCCCGAAACGGGTATCACCCGCACGCGTCAGTCCGGGATGCTCGACTACGACCTGTTCACCCGCGTCGTCGACGAAATCGGACCGACGGCGACACGCATCGATTTCTTCAACTACGGGGAAGCGTTCCTGCACAAGCGCGCGCTCGACATGGTCGAGTACATCAAGTCGCGCTATCCGAACGTCTACCTCTATACCAGCACGAACGGCCTCGCGCTGACGGAGGACGGCGCCCGGCGGCTGGCGCGGTCCGGGATCGACGAGGTGACGTTCTCGATCGACGGCGCGATGCCGGAGAGTTACGTCAAGTACCGCCAGCGCGGTGATTTTACAAAGGCGATGCGCAATCTGGCGGCGCTCTGCGACGAGAAGGCAAAGCACGGACTCGACGTCCCATTCGTGAACTGGCGCTACATTCTCTTCACCCACAACGACGGCGACGCGGAGATGGATCTCGCCCGCAGGCTCGCGGCAGATGTCGGGGTCGACCGCCTCACGTGGGAGATCACCGATCATCCCGAGGACATGTACTCGCGGCGCTTCGCGGCCGGTTCCCCGGATTACCGCCGCATCGAGCACGAGATCTGGGATCAGAGTTTCCTCGGGAACGCCATCCCCGGGGCGACTCCGCGCGCGCGCATCGACATCGAGTCTTCGTCGTGGCTCGACAAGATCGGCGGCGCGCCACTGAAAGCGAACCCGGGGGAGCCGCTCGAGATCCGAACGCGGGTCACCAATCTGTCGTCCCGCGCGTTTCCCGCGCAGGCCACCTACGGACGCCGACTGGTGCGCCTCGGCGCGCAGCTCTGCGCTGAGGACGGCACGCTGATCAACCGCGACTACGAGCGGGCATGGCTCCCTGCACACCTGCAGGCGGGCGCGACCGTGGCGATCCCCATCACCGTGACCGCGCCCGATCGGCCCGGACGCTACCAGCTCAAGTTCGATCTCGTCAGTGAAGGGATCGACTGGTTCGAACAGTGCGGCTCGCCGACGACGATGAAGCCGCTCCTCGTCCAGTAACGCGCGGCCCCGTCACTGAGGACGAAGGGCTGAGGGCTGCGGGCTGAGGGC
>JANPCT010000936.1:0-5891 GCA_031431095.1 Acidobacteriota bacterium
TCAGGCGCGCCACGACGCCGGCGCGTTCGTGCTCGCGCGTGCGAACGGCGCGGCCGAGAGACTCGCGGCTGCTCCGCGCCACCGACAACTCCGACTCGCGCGCGGCGCGGTCGACGTGCAGCGTGTCCATCGCGGAGCGCGCCCGGCGCAGCGCCTCTTCGGCGGCGGCACGCTCGTCGGCGGCCCGCTGGAGCTCCACCGAGAAATCGTTGCGCTCCACGTCGAGTTTGCCGAGCTGCTCGCCGATGCGCGCGCGAGCGGCGGCCGCATGCTCGAGCGCGTGGCGAAGCGCGGTCGCCGCGTTTACCGCGGCATACACGTCGTTGCGCGCGGCCTCGACGTCCGACTCGAGGCCTTCGATCGTGCGGTTCGCACGCGTGTGCGCTTCCTCTTCGTGCGCAAGGACCTCTGCGGCTTCGCCGCGCTCTGCCAACGCGCGCGCCGCGGCGGACCGCCGCTCATCGAGCTCAATACTCGCCGGTGCGCGCCTCGCCTCGAGCGACTCGATTTCCGCGCCCATCACCAGGGCCGCGGCGGTCAGCGCCTCGACCTGCTGCCTGTCGAAGGCTGCCTGCTGCTGGAGCCGGCCGATTGACAGCTCGCGCGCATGCGCCGCTTCACGCGCCGCCGTCGTCCGGCCATCGGCGTCGGTGAGCTCGAGCCTGAGGCGCTCGAGAGTGGCCTCGACCTCGGCCAGGCGCCCCGCCGCCGCCGTCTCTCTCGCGCGTGCGTCCGCCAGCCGGCCGCGCGTCGCTTCGATGGCCTCGCGGAGAAGCCGATAGCGCAGGGTAAACTGCACTTTCTCCCAGCGGCGCAACTCCTCCCGCAGGCGCTTGTAGCGCCGCGCCTTGGCGGCCTGGCGCTTCAGCGCGCCGCGCTGCTTCTCGACCTCGAAGATGATGTCGTCGACGCGCGTCAGGTTCTGCTGCGCCGCTTCCAGCTTCAGCTCCGCGGAGCGGCGGCGTGACTTGTACTTCGTGATGCCCGCGGCTTCCTCGATTAACTGACGCCGATCGGTAGGCCGCGCGCTCAGAATCTGCCCGATCTTCCCCTGCTCGATGACCGCGTACGCCTTGATGCCGAGGCCTGCGTCCATCAGCAGGTCCTGCACGTCCTTCAGACGCACCACTTCGCCGTCGATCAGATATTCGCTCTCTCCCGACCGATACAGCCGCCGGGACAATTCGACGTCGCGGACGATCAGCGGCTCGTCATCGGCGACGGCGACGGCGGCGGCGAGCGGATCGCCGGTCGCCAGCAGCTCGCCGGCTGCCGCAGCGACGGCCGCCTCCCCGTGGGAAAGCGGCGCCTCCCGCACCGAGGCGGAAACCACGGAACCATTACCGGGAACCCGCGACGCCACGCCACTCAGCCGCAACCGCACTTCAGCCGCCGACGTCGACTTGCGGGAGTCGCTGCCCTGAAAGATGACGTCCTGCATCTGCTCGCCGCGCAGGCTCTTGGCGCTCTGTTCTCCGAGCACCCAGGTGATCGCGTCGACGACATTGCTCTTGCCGCAGCCGTTGGGGCCGACAATCGCGGTGACGCCGCTGTCGAAGGCAAGCTCCGAGCGGTCGGCAAAGCTCTTGAAGCCCGCGATTTCGAGACGATTCAGTCGCATATTCAATGACCCTGTGGGCGATCGGGCGGACCACGCCACCGAAGCGGCTGGAAACGCTTCAAAACAAAAGGTTTTCGGGAAACCCAACACCCCGCCTCGCGCGGGATGGCCCCTGGGGCCGAGGAACGCCGGCCAGTCTAACAAGCCCCATACCTAGGGGCAAGAAGAAACCGATGCCACTACTAATAGGTGGGCCGACCTAAGGGTCAGCCCGGGATCTACTGCTGACCGCCCTTGGAGGCGGTCTTGTTCCGGGCCAGTTCCGTGAGTTTCACCGCTTCGCCGAACTGAGCGAGGGCGAACTGCGCCTGCGGGTCCCTGGCGATCAGATTCTTCTGCCGTTCGGCGACGCCGAACAGCGCATCGTCGATGTCGTAGTGAATCATCGCCTTGGTGAAATCGAGGTCCTTGAGGAATGCGTCTTCGTCGATCTTCATCTTCTGCTCGTTCTGCAGGAAGCCTTTGAATTCGGCAATCATCGCGTCGGTCACGACGAAGCCCCGGGCCAGCCGCTTCTTACCCGCGGTGGCTACGCTCATGCGCGTGTCCCCTTCCGCGGTGTAGCGCTCGGCGAAGTTGGCAAATGCGGCGCGCGACACCAACGAACGGCCGAAACGGCTCGGGTTGAAGCCCTGCACTGGACCGACGAAGAACTTGTCCGGTTCGATGCCGCCGCCGCCGTAGACCTTGCGGCCGGCGTCGGTGTACTTCAATTGCGCGGCGGGGTGCTCCCGCGTCGCGGTCTGGTCGCGCAGGGTGTAGGTGAGGTATTCGTCGAACGCGTTGTCCCACGGCCGCTGAATCATCCGTCCGCTCGGGGTGAAGTAGCGCCCGGTGGTCAGCGCCAGGCCGGCCCCTTCGCTGATCTTGTAGACGGACTGCACGAGCGCCTTGCCGAATGTCGTCTCACCGACGACAAGTCCGCGATCGTGATCCTGCAGCGACCCACTGACGATTTCAGAGGCGCTGGCGCTGTTGCGATTGGTCAGCACCATCATCGGCCCCGTGAAGTCCGGCTCGTCGGTGCCGCGATAATCCTGGTCGGCGTTGGGCACGCGGCCGCGCGTGTAGACGATCATGTCGCCGCGCGGCAGGAAACGATTGGCGATGCGGATCGCCTGGTCGAGCGGACCGCCGGGGTTGTCGCGCAAGTCGAACACCAGCCGCTTCATGCCCTGCGCCTTGAGCTTTTCGAGGGCATCGCCGACTTCGCGGTCCGACGTCTCCGAGAAATCTCCCAGCTTGATGTAACCGGTCTGCGGATCCAGCATGAAGGCGCCGCGCACGGTGACGATGTTCACTTCGTCACGTTCGACGTCCATGTCGATCAACTTGTCGTACCCGGGACGACGGATGGAGATGTTGACCTTCGTGCCCTTCGGTCCCTTGAGCTGCTTGACGGCCTGCTCGCTCGTCCAGTTCTTGGTGTCTTCACCCTTGATGCGGGCGATGACGTCCCCGCGGCGAATGCCGGACCGGTAGGCGGGCGAGCCCTCGAACAGCGACATCACGTTGATGTCGCCGTCGATCACCTGAATCGAGATGCCGAGCCCGTAGTACTTACCTTCCTGACGCTCCCGCATCTGCGCGTACTGCTTGGGGTCGAAGAAACTCGAGTGCGGGTCGAGGGTCTGGAGCATCCCGCCGATCGCGTCATAGATGAGGCGGTCGGAGGGCACGTTCTCCACGTATTCCCGATCCACGGCGGCCAAGGCGGTCGTAAAGATCCGGTACTGCTGAGAAACCTGGTCCTGGGTCGCCTGGGCAGAGCTGCCGACAATGCCGCCGACGAGCGCGGACAGGAGCACCGCAAGAGCCGCGACCGAGAAAAACCGGGCAGTACGCATAGATAAATCGTAGCAGACTTCCGAGGTGTATAATTCCCCCATTATGTTTGGCTCCGTCGGGGTTCCGGAACTCATCATCATCTTCACGATTGCCCTCATCATATTCGGGCCGCGCAAGCTGCCTGAGCTGGGGAAATCGCTCGGAAAGAGCCTCGCCGAATTCAAGCGGGCCTCCAACGAGTTGAAGAGCACCCTCGACGAAGAAATCCGCATGGAGGAACGCCGCTCCACGGAGCGCCAGGAGCCCCCCAGCGTCACCGCGCCGATCGATGAGATTCACGCCGATGCAGCCCTGAATACGGGGACCGATCACAGCATAGGCAACGTCCCCCGGCAGAACGGCAGCGCGTAGGTCCGCGCATGGCCCTCGTGCCTTTCCCCAGTGCCACCACGGGTGACGAGGAGGACGACGATCCGAGCCCCGACTCTTCCGGAAAGATGTCGTTCCTGGAGCACCTCGACGAGCTCCGGAAGCGCCTGATCTACATCGTCTATTCCCTCGTCGCCGGCTGCGCGGTCGCCGCCGTCTTCATCCAGAGAATCTTCGACTTCATCATGCGCCCGATGCAGAAAGTGCTGCCGGGCGGAGGCTACCTGCAGTACACGAGCGGCTCCGAGCCGTTCATGCTGTGGATCAAGATCGGCTTTCTCGCCGGCATCTTCATCGCTTCGCCACTCATCCTCTGGCAGGTGTGGAAGTTCATCGCACCCGGGCTCTACACGCACGAGAAGAAATTCGCCATCCCGTTCGTGCTCATGTCGACGACGTTCTTCGTCGCCGGCGGACTGTTCGCGCACTACATCGCCTTCCCCGTCACCTGGCAGTTCTTCGCGGGATTCGCGACCGACTATATGCGGTTTGTCCCGAAGATCGACGAGGCGTTTTCCCTCTACACGAAGATGATCCTCGGCTCGGGCATCATCTTCGAGATGCCCACGCTGGTCCTGTTCCTCGCTCGTATGGGCGTCGTCTCAGGGCGCATGATGCTGAAGTATTTCAAGTACGCCTTCCTGGCGATCTTCATCATTGCAGCCGTCATCAGCCCTGGCACCGACATGATGTCGCAGCTGGTGATGGCGGTGCCCATGCTCGGCCTCTACATCATCAGCATCGCCATCGCCTTCATCTTCCAGAAGCGCCGTACTCCCGCAACCGACTGAGCCTGCGAGGAGACTCGCCGGCTGACTCGACGCACCGCGCCGATTGTCCGCCTGGATCGCCAGGGGCGAGGCAGACATGCGGGAATCGGGTAATCTGGTGGTCGTTCCGCGATTCCGCGAATTTTCGGTTACCGATCCCTTACGAGCGTCCATGCCGATCAGCCCTTCCTCGAGCCCTGAGATCCGGCGTCTCGTCGCCGCGCTCGGCGGCGGCGATGAGATCGCGCGCGAGTCGGCAATCGCGCGGCTGTCGGTGATCGGAGCCCGCTCCGTCGAGCACCTGCTGCAGGAGTACCCGGCGGCCACGCCGGCGTTGCGCGCCGGGATGCTGCGCGCGTTCGAAGCACTCGGCGACCGGCGCGCGCTGCCGCTGGCCCGGGCCGCCCTGGGGGATGCCGCGCAAGACACGGCGACCGCCGCGGTCGGGGTGCTGCGCGCGTTCCTCAACGCGCCCCAGGCCGCGCTCGCGGCGGAGGCGCTCGACGGCATTGTCGCCACCGCCCTGGATGCGGCGCGCCCCGCGGCCACACGGATCGCGGCGCTGGAGGCGCTCTGGGTGCTGCCCGCCGACGTCCGCGAGGCCGTTCGCCGGAATCTCGTGGAGGATCGCGACCCTGAGGTGTGCGCGCGCGCGGCCATGACCGGTGCGGCGACGCCATCGCGAGACGATGACGCGCTCTGGGCCGGCGCGGTGGCCGGCGTGCTGCCGCAGTCGCCGGACCTTCTGAAGCAGGCGCTGGCCGCGCGGCGCGGCAGCGCGCGGCTCACCGAGCTCCAGCACCTCGTCGATCATCTCCGCGCCCGCGAAGGGCGCGAGACGGTCGCGGAGCAGCGTGAGGAATGGCGCGCGCTGCGCGGTGCCGTGCACCAGGCGCTCGCGGCGCGCGGCAGTCGTCTCGCGTTGTACGACTTGCGCGACAGCCTCCTCGAACCGGAGCGCCTGCCGGTGGCCTTCCTCGCCGCGCTCGAAGATATCGGCGATGCCACCTGTCTCGATACCCTCGCCGCCGCATACGAGGCGTCGTCACGCAGCGGAGACGCATGGTGGCGCGAACATGTCGCGGCGGCGTTTCGCGCGATCGTCTCCCGCGAAGGCCTCACCCGCCGTCACGCTGCCGTCAAACGCGCGATGGCGCGATGGCCAGAAGCCGCTGCGGACTTGATGGCGCGGCTCTAGTGCTCAGATCGCGAAATACCTCGGCATTCGACCGGCGCTGCATCCCGCGCTGCGGCGTTGCTCCTCCCTGACATACTCCCGGTAT
>JANPCT010000937.1:0-3297 GCA_031431095.1 Acidobacteriota bacterium
GTCCCCTTCGCGCACCTTGACGTGCACTTTGACGGTGTCGCCAGGCTTAATCGCCGGGCGCTGAATGATCTGTGTGCGCTCGACGGTTTCAACGGCAGTCATGACAATGCTCCTTTATCCTTCGTATCCAACAGATCCGGCCGGTGACGGCGCGTGCGCTCAACCGCCTGCTGCCGCCGCCATTTCTCGATCTCCGCGTGGTGCCCCGACAGCAGCACCGGCGGCACCGCGTGGCCCCGGAACTCCGCCGGTCGCGTGTACTGCGGAAAGTCCAGCAGGCCATCGCGCGCAAACGTGTCTCCCGCCACCGAGGCTTCATCGCCGACGACTCCCGGGATGAGCCGCGCCACCGTGTCCACGATCACCAGCGCCGGCAGCTCGCCCCCCGACAGCACGTAATCCCCAATCGAGATCGCATCGGTCGCAAGATGCTCCCGGACGCGCTCATCGACCCCTTCGTACCGCCCGCACAGGACCACCAGGTGATCCAGCCGGCGCAGCCGATCCGCGACCGGGTGCGTCAGCCGCTCGCCGTCGGGCGACGTCAGGACGATGGCGTGCCGGCAATCGGGCCCGCACCGCTCGTTCCTGATCCGATCGACCGCCGCGAACAGCGGCTCCGGCTTCAGCACCATCCCGGGTCCGCCGCCGAACGGCATGTCGTCGACGACCCGGTGTCGATCCGTCGTGAAGTCGCGCAAGTCGTGCACGCGGATGTCGAGGACTCCGCGGGCGACAGCCCTCGCCACAATTCCTTCCGCCAGCGGCGCCTGTACCATCGCCGGGAAGATCGTGACGATGTCGATCTTCATCTCTGCATCCGGCGCGTCCTCGTTACAGATCGAGCAGTCCCGCGGGCGGGTCGACGACGATCACCCTGGCCGCCGGATCGACCCGGACACAAATCCCGTCCACCATCGGCACCATCACCTCGCCGCGCGGCCCCGCAATCACCAGCCGGCTGCGCTCCATCGGGCCGTCCACCGAGGTGACGCGCCCGATCGGCTCCCCCTTCGTGTCCTGCACCTCGCAGCCCACGAGGTCATGCCGGTAGTAGGTGTCGCCCGGAAGCGGCGGCAACTCGGTTTCCGGTATCCGCAATTCCGCCCCCGCAAGCGCCTCGGCCGCCTCCATCGTGTCGATCCCCTCGAACCCGACGATCGGACGCCCCTGGTGAAACTTCACCGACGCGATCGTCATATGCGCCGAGCGGCCGGGTGCCTCGAGATGCAGCACACGGCCGGGCACGAACCGTTCCCCGGGGGCGTCGGTCTCCGGGTTGACGAAGACGTCGCCGCGAATCCCGTGCGTCCGGCCGATGCGCCCGATCAGGACGAGGTCGCCTGCCCCGCCCAAGCCGTCAGGCGGAGGCTGGTCAGGCATCCCGGAATTCAACGCTCACCTTGACGCCGTCGAGTTCAGCAGCGGCAGTCGCCAGCGTGCGAACCGCCATCGCGGTGCGCCCCTGACGGCCGATCACGCGTCCCATGTCGCCGGGCGCCATCGTCAGCTCGACCATCGACTGGCCGCGGGCATCCCGTTCCGTGACGCTGACCGCATCGGGCTTGTCGGCGAGCGCCTTCGCGATGGCCTCGACGACGGCGCGCGCGCGGCTCACGATGCCGGCGCTGCGGCGGTGGCGTCAGCAGCCGCGGCCGGCGCCTCCGGCATGCGATCGACCAGCGTGCGAACCGTGTCGGACGGCTGCGCACCGAGCTTAATCCAGTGCGCGAGGCGCTCCCGATCGAGCTTGAGGCTCTCCGGGTTGGTGCGCGGGTTGTACTGGCCAAGCACCTCGACGTACGAGCTGTCGCGTGCGGCGCGCGAATCGGTGACCACGACGCGGAAGAACGGCCGCTTCTTCGAGCCGGCGCGCCTCAATCGAATGACTACCATGTGTTCCTCAACTATCCCCTCATCATCCCTTTTAACGCCGACATGTTCGGCCGCTTGCCTTTGGCAAGACCCGCCATGCCGCCGAGCGACTTGAGCATCTTCTTCATCTGGATGAACTGCTTCAGCAGCCGGTTCACCTCCTCGACCGTCGTCCCGGAGCCTTTCGCGATGCGCTTGCGGCGCTGGCCGTTGATCAGTTGATGGTTGGCGCGCTCTTTCGCGGTCATCGAGTTGATGATCGCTTCCACGCGCAGCATCTGCTTCTCGTCGACCTGCTCCTTCTGCGCCTTCAGCTCCTTGATCGCGCCCATCCCCGGGAGCATCCCGAGGATCTGCTCGATCGGGCCCATCTTCCGGATCGTGCGGAGCTGGTCGCGGAAATCCTCGAGCGTGAACTCGTCACGCCGGATCTTCCGTTCCAGCTTTTCGGCGTCCTCCATCGAGACGGCCTCTTCGGCCTTCTCAATGAGCGACAGGACGTCGCCCATGCCGAGCACGCGCGAGACGACTCGGTCGGCGTGGAACGGCTCGAGATCCTGCAGCCGCTCGCCGCTGCCGACGAACGCGATCGGCACGCCGACGACCGACACCACCGAGAGCGCCGCGCCGCCGCGCGCGTCGCCGTCCATCTTCGAGAGCACGACGCCGGTCACGCCGATGCGCCGGTTGAACTCGCCGGCGCTCTTGATCGCGTCCTGGCCGGTCATCGCGTCGGCAACGAACAACAGATCGACGGGCTTGACGGCGGCCTTGATCGCCTCGAGCTCCTCCATCAGCGTGTCGTCGATGTGCAGCCGCCCGGCGGTGTCGACGATGACGACGTCGAAGCCGCTGTTGCGGGCCTCGGCGAGCGCGCCGGTCGCGCGCGTCACCGGGTTCATTTCGCCCGCCGGATCGTGCACGCGAACGCCTGCCTGTTTGCCGACCACCGACAACTGCTGAATCGCGGCCGGCCGCCGCACGTCGGTCGACACCAGCAGCGGATGCCGCCCCTGCTTCGCCAGCCACCTTCCCAGCTTCGCCGACGTCGTCGTCTTGCCCGATCCCTGGAGCCCCAGCAGCATGACGACGCGGGGTGATTCGCCGGTGGGCTTGAGCCCGCCCTGCGATTCGCCGAACAGCGCCAGCATTTCGTCGCGCACGATGCGCACGACCTGCTGATCGGGGGTCAGGCTGCGCAGCACTTCCTGGTCGACAGCGCGATCGCGGACGCGATCGATGAACGCCTTGACGACCTTGAAGTTGACGTCGGCCTCGAGCAGCGCCATCCGGATTTCCCGGAGCGCCAGCTCGACCGTCTCTTCGGTAAGCCGGCCACCTCCGCGAATATTGCGGAAAACGTCCTGCAGCCGATTGGAGAGGGACTCGAACATGGGCACACTGGCTGCTCTAAGTAGTTCT
>JANPCT010000938.1:0-8601 GCA_031431095.1 Acidobacteriota bacterium
GGGCCAACAGCTTGGCCGATGTTTTACACGCTCAGACCGTACGCCGGCCGCTGACGAGTCCGACCACGAACAGCACCAACGCGATGACGAGCAGCACGTAGATGAAGTTACCGAGCGTGTAGCCGCTCACCATACCGAGCAACCACAGAACCAGCAGGATCACCGCAATCGTAAAAAGCATCGTTTCCCTCCTCTGCCTTACCTAGAGCATGGCGCGTACCATCTCTGGACCGCCCGAAACCTCGACACTATTCGTCCGGACGGGCCTTTGTGGGTGGCCCGCTACGTACATTAGGATGAGCCTCATGAACTTTTCACGATTCGCCCGCACCAGCCTCACCGTGGTGCTGTTATTCACCTTGACCCAGGCCGCCCCCGTCGCCCAGATGGATACGTCGCTGTTTGCAGGGTTGCGCTGGCGCTCGATCGGTCCGAACCGCGGCGGCCGTTCGCAGGCGATCGCCGGCAGCCCCTCGCGTCCCTATGAGTACTATTTCGGCGCCACCGGCGGCGGCGTCTGGAAGACCACCGATGCGGGCCTGACGTGGCGGCCGGTTTCTGACCGGCAGATCAAGACGTCCTCGGTCGGCGCTGTGCAGCTTGCCGCCTCCAATCCGGACATCGTCTATGTGGGGATGGGAGAGACCGAGCTGCGCGGCAACGTGATTCAGGGTGATGGCGTCTACAAGACGACCGACGCCGGCAAGACGTGGACGCACGTCGGCCTCGAGAAGACGCAGGCGATCTCGCGCATCCGCGTTCACCCGACCAATCCTGACATCGTCTACGTGGCTGCGCTCGGCGACCCGTACGGTGCGAATGCGGACCGCGGCATCTATCGCTCGCGCGACGGTGGCAGAGCGTGGGAGCGGGTGCTCTTCCGCGACGACAAGACCGGCGCGGTCGATCTGGTGATGGATCCGAGGAACCCGGACGTCCTGTACGCGGCGCTCTGGGAAGTGTTCCGCACTCCTCACTCGCTCTCGAGCGGCGGCCAGGGAAGCGGCCTATTCAAAACGACCGACGGCGGTACGACATGGACCGAACTGACGAAGCACACGGGGCTGCCGGCACCCATCTGGGGCAAGGTCGGCATCGCCGTGAGCGGCGCCGACAGCACTCGCCTGTTCGCGATCGTCGAGGCGAAGGACGGCGGCATCTTCATGTCCGACGACGCGGGGCTGACGTGGAAACTGATCAACGACGACCGCCGCATCCGCCAGCGCGCCTTCTATTACTCGCGCATCTACGGTGATCCCAAGGCGAAGGACACGTTTTACGTGCTCAACACCGGGCTCTATCGATCAGTCGACGCCGGCAAGACACTGCGCGGCATCCAGGTTCCTCACGGCGACAATCATGATCTCTGGATCGCGCCCGACGATCCCCGGCGCATGGCCAACGCCAACGACGGCGGCGGCAACGTCTCGATCAACGGCGGGGAGAGCTGGACGGCGCAGCGCTACCCGACGGCACAGTTCTACAACGTGTTCACCACGGCGCATGTGCCGTATCACGTCTGTGGCGCGCAGCAGGACAACTCGACCGCCTGCGTCGCCAGCAACGGCAGCGGCGACGATCTCTACGACGTGGGTGGGGGCGAGAGCGGCTACATCGCGCCCGATCCGCTCGACACCAGCGTCTTCTACGCCGGCAGCTACGGCGGCCTCCTGACGCGCATCAACCGTCGAAC
Organism: Acidobacteriota bacterium; assembly: GCA_031431095.1. Taxonomy (GTDB): domain Bacteria; phylum Acidobacteriota; class Vicinamibacteria; order Vicinamibacterales; family 2-12-FULL-66-21; genus JAICSD01. Next base: position 1,694 of record JANPCT010000938.1, read on the forward strand.
GGGCGAGGCGCGCGCGATCAACGTGTGGCCCGATAACCCAATGGGACACGCCTCGGGGGACATGACCCAGCGCTTTCAGTGGACGTATCCCATCGTGATCTCGCCGACCGATCCGAAGACGTTGTACGTCACGTCACAGCACGTGTGGCGGTCGACCAACGAAGGTCAGAGCTGGCAGCAGATCAGCCCCGACCTGTCACGCCACGATCCGTCGACGATGGGGGACTCGGGTGGGCCGATCACACTCGATCAAACCGGGGTCGAAACATACGGGGTGGTGTTCGCGCTTGCACCGTCGCCGCGCGACGGCAACGTCATCTGGGCGGGCTCCGACGACGGCCTGGTCCACGTGACACGCGACGGCGGGAAGAGCTGGACCAGGGTCACGCCGCAGGGGCTGCCTGATTTCGCCCGCATCAGCCTGATCGAGGCATCGCCGCACGATACCGGCACTGCCTACCTCGCCGCCAACCGGTATCAGCGCGCCGATCGCGCGCCGTACGTCTACCGCACGACGGACTATGGCGCGACGTGGACGAAGATCGTGAACGGCATCCGGCCGGACGATTTCGCGCGCGCGATCGAGGCTGACCCCAAGCGCCGGGGCCTGGTGTTCCTCGGCACCGAGACCGGCGTCTACGTGTCGTTCGACGACGGCGCGGTGTGGCAACCCTTCAGCGTGGAGTTGCCGGTCACGCCGGTGCACGGCATCATCGTGAAGAACGACGACCTGGTGATCGGAACACACGGCCGCGCGTTCTACATCATGGACAACATCAACGTGCTGCGGCAGATCGCGCGCAACACGACCGAGGAGCCGGTGGTGCTGTTCAAGCCCGGTGACGCGATGCGATCGGTCTCGCGCGGCGTGGCCATCGACTACTTCCTGCAGCAGGCGGCCGACAAGGTCACGATCGAGATCCTCGACGGCGACGGCACGACCATCAAGAGGTTCACGGGTGAGCCGGCGCCGGCAGCGCCCGCCGCCGGTGCCGCCGCCGCGCCTGCCCCGGCCGCCGAAGAAGGGTTCCGGCCCGCTCCCGCGAGGGTCGCGGTCAAGCAGGGGTTGAACCGTTTCGTCTGGGACACGCGCTATCCCGACGCCACGGACTTTCCCGGTCTCATCATGTGGGCGGGCAGCGTCAGAGGGCCGGCAGCGCCGCCGGGGCAGTACCAGGTGCGCCTCACTGCGGCCGGGCAGACCAGGACGCAGGCGTTCGCGGTCGTGCGCAATCCGCTCATTTCGTCCACTGACGCCGATCTCCGCGACCAGTTCCTGATGGCGCGCCAGATCAGCGAGAAAGTCAGCGCCGCCAACAGCACCGTCGTCCGGATCCGCGCATTGAAGGAACAGATCGCCGACCGGGTGAAGAAGGCGAACGACGTCAAGGTGAAAGCGGCCGGCGACGCCCTGGCTGCGAAACTGACAGCGGTGGAAGGGGAGATCTATCAGTACCGCAACCGCAGCGGCCAGGATCCGTTGAACTTTCCAATCAAGTTGAACAACAAGCTGGCCGCGTTACAGGGGACCGTGGAGTCCGGCGATTACAAGCCAACCGACCAGTCGCGCGCGGTGTTCAACGAACTGTCGGGTCAGCTCGACCTCCGCTTCGAGGAGCTCGACTCGCTGATCCGGAAGGAGCTGACCACGCTGAACCTGCTGATCGTGAAGAAAAAGCTGGCCGCGATCATCCCCGGCCAACCGTGATCTCGACGACGCCGACCGGCTCGTCGTGGGCGATGAAGAGCGCGTCGCCGTCGAGCGCGAGCTCGAGCAGATCGACGGGCCGGTACGGGCGTTCCTGGAGCGACAGGGTCACCTCGGCGATCTCGAGGTAGCTCGCCAGCACCACGTCGGCGATGGCATACAGGGTCTCCTGCACGGTCGGCCCTTTGTGCCACGCGAACGTTTCCACGATCGCGGCGCGCACGCCCTGCCGACAGGGCCCGAACGCAATGTCACCCGACACGTACGACCAGCGCGCCGAAAGGGCCGCGACGAACAGCCGCTGCAGACCGTCCGCGGTCGCCTCGTCGGACGCCTTGCCGCGTCTGTCCGGCACGAACCCGCCGGTGCGCATCAGCACCAGATTTTCCAGCCCTGAGGTGACCGACGCGCGCGTGCCGTTGCTGCTCACGGTCGCGGTGCGGTGTTCGACCCCGCCTGGCGTGAATGCCTGGCCCTGCGCTTTGCCGCCGGCATCGAGGCACGCCCACGGCTGTTCGACGATTTCGACGCGGGCGAGCCCGATGGAGCTGTGGAGCTCGAGAAGGCGCTCGCAGATGGCGAGCCCGAGCGCTTCGATTGCCGCATGCTCCTGGCCGCGCGCGACGCGGTGAACGAGGTTCTTGATCGCTTCGCCAGGCAGCAGGCCCGCCTGATCGCCGTCCTTGAACGCGGCGCCGAAATTCCCCTCGAACCGCAAGGCGATGGTCAGGTCCTTCGGATCGTGGCGATCGCCGCGCCGCATCACCCGCAGCATGCGCAGGCGCGACTCGCCGTAACTGCTCGAGTGGATGTGCGGCATGGCGCAATCGTAACGGCAATTGCTATAATCCGCGCGTCGCATGAAGGTGTCGCGCCGCTACGTGATTGCCGGCTCTGTGCAGGGGGTCGGGTTCCGCTGGTTCACGCACGATGCCGCCGCGCACGAAGGCGTGCATGGCTGGGTGCGCAACCTCGCCGACGGCAGCGTCGAAGTCGTCGCCGAAGGGGAACAGACGTCGATCGATCGGCTCGAGGCGGCGGTGCGCCGCGGACCTTCATCAGCGCGCGTCGAGCGGGTCGACGTGGACGAACTCGCCCCCACCGGGCGCACCGCAGGATTCGAGATCAGATAAGACCATGAACGCGCTCAAGAACCGCATCCGCCATGTGCCGGACTTTCCCAAGCCCGGCATCCTGTTCTACGACGTCACGACGCTGCTGCGCGACCCCGAAGGGTTCAAACAGTCGATCGACGCGCTCGCCACGCCGTACCAGGGGCAGGGAATCTCCCTCGTCGTCGGCATCGAGAGCCGCGGCTTCATCCTGGGCGCGGCGGTCGCGGATCGGCTCGGCGCCGGGTTCGTGCCCGTCCGCAAGGTCGGCAAACTGCCGCACACCACCGTTCGTGTCAGCTACGCGCTCGAATACGGGACCGACAGCCTGGAGATGCACAGCGACGCCATCGACAAGGGGCAGAAGGTCCTGATCGTCGACGACCTGCTGGCCACCGGAGGCACCGCCCGCGCCACCGTCGATCTCGTCCGCCAGATCGGCGGCGAGGTCGCCGGCGTCGCAGTGCTGATCGAACTCATCGCGCTGAATGGGCGCAGCAAGCTGCAGGACGAGCAGGTCATGGCGGTGCTGCAGTACTAGCAGTACGGGATGAGGGGCATACGCTAAAATGATGTGTTTCCGCGCACGCGCCCGTAGCTCAGCTGGATAGAGCATCGGTTTCCTAAACCGGGGGTCGCAGGTTCAAGTCCTGCCGGGTGCACCAACCTTCGCTCTACCGGCCAGGGGTTCGGCCGCTTCGTCGGCAAGGCACGCCTCCGCAGAAGCCAACGCGCGAAGACGGACCGCACGCCATGGTCACGAAACGGCTCGCAGCGCAACCTCGCGGCGGTCATCAGGAGTCAGTGTGAAATCGATTGAACGACACAAGTTGAAAGAGAACGAGTTCGCGCACACCGTCGCGCGCGGGCGTGACATGGTCAATTCGCGGCCACGCGAAGTGACGACCATCGCGATTGCCGTCCTGGCGGTGGCGCTGGTAGCGGGCGGAGTCTTCGGCTGGAAGGCATCGCGCGACGGCAAGGCCACCACACTATTGGCAAGCGCGCTCGCGGTCGCGGAGGCGCAGGTCGTCACGCCGCCGCCGCCGGCGCCCGGCAGCGCCCCGCCGGTGCAGCCGCCCGGAACGTACCGCACCGAACGGGAACGGCTGGACGCGGCGCTGCCCTTGCTGCAGCGCGCGGCCGACAGTTATCCCGACAGTGATGCCGGCATCACGGCGCGATTCCGCCTCGCCGGGTCGCTCGCCGAGCTCGGACGCTACGCGGAGGCGGAGCAGCGCTACCAGGAAGTCGTGCAGAAGACGGGGGCGAAGAACATCTATCACTACACCGCGCGCCTGGGCGCGGGCGAAGCGCAGCTGGCGCAAGGCAAGGGTGACGCGGCGGTCACGACGCTCAAGGACCTGGCCGCCGACACCACCTCGACGCTGCCGGTGGACGGGGTCCTGATGCAGCTCGGGCGCGCATCACTTGTCGCAGGCAAGAAAGAGGACGCCACGCGCGCCTTCACGCGCGTGGTCGACGAGTTTCCGCAGAGCCTCTACGCCAGCGAGGCGAAGGAGAAGCTCGCGGAGATCAAGAAGGTCTAGCGGTAACTGCGGACTCTGGGCGCAACGGCCGATGCGCCGAGGTTCGTCAGTGCGACTGGCGGTCGACGGCGTGAACGCAGTGGACTGGGGCGGAACCGACCACTTCGATCCGGCGGACGGCGCCCCGTGGGATGTGAACCATGTCGCCCGCCGTCAGAATGGCGGCCTCGCCGTCGAGCGTGATCTTGAGAATCCCCGAGACCACGCCGTCGATGCGCCTGCAGTCATGGCTCTGTGGCGGCACGATCGTGCCGACCGGCCAGGCGAAGGTGGATACCTGATATCCGCAGGCTTCCACCTTCTGCCGCAGGCCCGCTTCCGTGACGGGACCTTCGTGCCGCGGGTCCCACCGCTCGATTCGCAGAATGGTGAGCATCGATCGGCTGGCGCCTCAGGCCGTTAAGGGTTGCGGCGCCTTGGCGGCCCACTCCGACGCGGCCGGCACCACCTGCGACGGGCGTACTGGTTCGACCAGCAGGCGAAGCGCATAATGCGACGGCGCCCCTGTGGCGCGACTGTCGGCGCCGACTCTGAAAATCGCCGACAGGACGTTGGGCTTGCGCAGCGCCTCGGGCAGCCCCGGTTGCTGACGCACGTCGCGGGAAACCTGGAAGTAGACAAGCCGGTAGAGCGGGATGGCGGTGCCATTCAGGCACTCGACCGCGACGCCGTTGTCGCTGACGTCGCGCGTGACGACCTCGGTCAGTCTCGTGGTGCCGCGGGCGTCCTTCCACACGATTTGCCCGGCGACGGCGAGGGGCCGGCGCTCAACGATCCGCTTGTCGCTCCTGGGCTGTTGCCCACCTTGCACGAGCCGTAGGCGCTGTTCCATCGGACCCCCTCTTCGCACAATTGCTGGATGGCCTCATTACAAGTTGGAGGCCGCCTCCAGAGGAACAGGATGGCTTCGTCCTATGATGTTGATACGGCGGGCGTTAGTGGAGATCGCGGGTGCCGCATATTCTCGGCAAACTGTATACGCGGTAGTCATAGGCCTCAGAGCGTGGATACTTTGTAGTCGATTCCCAGCCGGTCCATCTTGAGATAAAGACCACGTCTGGTGAGGCCGAGCGCGCGCGCGGTCTGCGAGACATTGCCGGACGTCCGCTGGAGGGCCGTTTCGATCATGTCGCGCTCCAGGCGTTCGACGGCCGCGCCGAGCGTGACGTTCCTGCTGGCGCGGCGCGAGGGCTGCGGATCATCGGACGGCGTGCCGCCAGCAAAGACCGGAGACAACAGGTCTGGCGTGATCAGCCCCCCCGGAGCCGACATCGCGACCGCGCGCTGAATCTCGTTTCGCAGCTGCCGCACGTTGCCCGGCCAGCTGAAGGCATCGAACAGGTCCAGGGTTTCGGGACTGAGGCGGACGCCCGGCTTCGCCAGCCGCTCGCTCGCCTCGCGCAGGAAGAATGTACTCAGATGCGGGATCTCTTCGCGCCGATCGCGCAGCGGCGGCACGTGGATGCGAATCACGCTCAACCGGTAGAAGAGGTCTTCGCGGAATTTTCCCTGCGCCACGCGCTGTTCGAGATCGACGTTGGTGGCCGCGACGACCCGGACGTCCACCCGCGTCGGCCGCGTTTCGCCGACCGTGAAGATCTCCCCCTGCTCGAGAAAGCGCAGGAATTTCGGCTGCACGTCAATCGGCAGGTCGCCGATCTCGTCGAGGAAGATCGTGCCTCCCGCGGCGGTGCGGATGACCCCCGGCTGATCCGCCACGGCGCCCGTGAAGCTGCCGCGCCGGTGGCCGAACAACTGGCTGTCGGCGAGCTCGCGCGTTGCGCTGGTGCAGTTGTAGGGGAGAAACATCGCCTCGCCCCGCGGTGAACCCGCATGGATGGCTCTGGCGACCAGGTCCTTGCCGGTGCCGCTTTCCCCGGTGACGAGGACAGTCAGGTCGCTGCCCTGCAGCCGCTGGATCAGGTCGGTGACGCGCTGCATCGCCGCACTGGCACAGACAAAGCCGGGGAAGAGGGGCTCGAGCGAGCGTTCGATGGCCCCCGGCACCGGCTCCGCGGGCCGCTCACGCACCGAGCACAGCTCGAACCCCTGACGCAGGACTGCACAGAGTGTGCGGAAGCGCTGAAGCGCCGCGGGCGGGAACGACCGCCTGACCGACACCGCGGCCCATCGCGGCACGCTGCCGTCCCGGCCGATGGCATGTACCGCCAGGAGAGGCGTCCCGGCCCCGCCCGGCGATCGCGCCGCCGCCCCCGCCATGGCGCGCGCCGTCTCCGCATCGCACCCGGCGGCGGCCGCCACCTGCACCTCGCCCGGGCGAGGCTGCGTGAAGATCACGGCCGCCTGCCCGTCGCAGGCCTCCAGCAGGGTGGTGGTGCCTTCTTTCGCCAGCAGCGCCGGCGTCACCGCCGCATCGACGATCCGCCGCACGAGAGCGGCATCGCCGTCCGCGGACGAACCCAGGAAGGCGCCCGTCGCGGCAATCGGCATGCTCGTGATCGCGGCGCGTGTCTCCTGCAGGTGGCTTGGCGTCGAGCGACTCGAAGATGGTCAGCGCGTCCGACAGGTATCGCGTCG
>JANPCT010000939.1:0-3907 GCA_031431095.1 Acidobacteriota bacterium
GCCGATCAGTTGGACGATCGTCCACGGCGTGTCTCACGTCACGAACGTCACGCTGCCGCTCTACAACAATCCCGACTGGGCGAAAGGGATGGACATCGTCGTCCACAATGAATGCTGGGCGGACGCGGATCTGCCCGCGGCAATTGTCGAGAACATCACGCGGCCGGCCGTGCCCAGGATGTTCCTTCACTGCAGCCTGCACTCCTACCGCGTGATGACGAATGACTCCTGGCGGGAGCTGATCGGGATGACCAGCAAGCGGCATACGCGCTCCCACAACATCCTGCTCAAGTGGGTCGCCGGCGATCCCATCACCGACGGACTGCCGCCATTTGTCACGCCGATCGACGAGCTCTACGTGATCGACAAAGTGTGGCCGGACACCAAGCCGCTGGCGACCGCCGTGAGCCCCGAAGACGGCAAGACCTATCCCCTGGTGTGGACGCACGAGTACCGCGGAAGCCGCGTCTTCGGCACCACCCTGGGTCATGGCAACGAGACATTTCAGGCGAATCAGTTCAAGGAGCTTCTGACGCGAGGGTTCCGCTGGGCGTTGAAGAAGGAGCCGATCGCGCTACCTCCGCCGGCGCAGCCCCAGCGCGGCGGCGCCGGGCGCGGCGGCGCGAACTAGTCGGGCGCGGCGGCGCGGACTAGTCGAAGGGCGAACTAGTCGAGCGCCCTCACTTCTCGATCGCGGCCGGCTTCCTCGCCAGATGCTCAGCCAAGAACACGCCGGTCTACGGCAGACGGCGCAGGAAGGCGCCGACGATGCGAGCGAACGCGTCGGGCTGCTCCAGGAACGGCAGGTGCCCGCACGCCTCGATCACCTCGAGCGCCGCGGGGCGCGGCAGGCCCTGAACGAATGCCGCCACGGCCTCGGGCGGGGCATATTGATCGTCCGCTCCGGTGACGGCGAGGCACGGCACCCGCACGGTGCCGGCGAGGTGCGTGGCGTCGGCGTCGAGCAGCACGCGCATGGACGCGACATAGGCGTCGAGTGGCTGCGCTTCGAACAGCCGTTCGAACAGTGCCACGAGCTCCGGCTGGCGGGCGAGGGTGCCGGGAGAAAACACTCCGGGCGACACCGACGATCCCCAGCCCGCCAGATCGCGGGCCCCTTCCAGCACGGCGAGACGCGCGCTCAGGCGCTCGCGGATGGGCGGACGCACTCGGGGCAGGCCGCCGGCGAAGACCAGGCCCCTGATGCGCTCCGGCCAGGCCGCGTACGCGTGCAGGGCCACGATCGTCCCCAGGGAATGCCCGAGGAGCACGACCGGCGCGGCGTCCTGTTCGTCGAGCAGCCGTCCGAGCCGACCGACCCAGTTGTCGATCGATGGTGGTCCCTCGGCCGCGCTCTGTCCGGTGCCCGGGAGATCCACTGAGAGGATGCGACAGAAGGTTTGCAGGCGGCGCGCCAGCCCGCTGAAGAAATACGCCCCGCCGCCGAGGCCGTGGAGCGCCAGGACGGAGGGTCCTGCGCCCGCGTCCTCCAGGTACATCAGGCCGGCACCGGCTCGTTCAGGCAGACAAAGATTTCACGGTAGAAGGCGGGCTGCTCGCGCCACGTCGGGGACGATACGATCCGGCCGTCGCGAACCACTTCGGCGGCGACGTACTGTCCGCCGCAGGTCTCGACCTCGACGCGCACGTGCTCGTAGCACGTCACCTTTTTCCCCTTCGTCAGCCCGGCCGCCGCGAGGAGCTGGATGCCGTGGCAGATCGAGAAGAGCCAGGCGCCGTTCGCGTCGAGCTCGCGCAGGATCTCGAGCACCCGCCGGTCGTTGCGCAAATACTCCGGCGCGCGCCCGCCGATCAGGACGACCGCTTCGTAGTCCGACGGCACGACGTCCGCGAAGGTGAGGTCCGAGTCCATCGCATACCCCGGCATCTCCTTGTAGGTATCCCAGCCCGGCTCGAAGTCGTGCATGACCAGGTTCAGGCGGCGCTTGGACGGCGCCGCGACGCGCACGTCGTAGCCCGCTTCCTGGAAGCGCTGCAGGGCGAACCACGTCTCGAAGCTCTCGCCGCCGTCGCCGGTGATGATCAAGATCCGCTTGCTCACGCCGTCTCCTCCTTCAGTCGACATCCGCCCGCCGCCGACGCGGCGAGCCGGTAACGGGTTCAAAGCACAGATTGTAGAGCGGGGGTGAAAGAGGGCGTCGTGAAAACTCGCGATCGGCGTCGGCCGACCAGCGCGAGGCCCGCAATCACGTCGTGACCGCGGTTTGGCAACCCCGTCGTCAGAAGACGACGGGCTGCCACGCCTTCGAACGCGAGCTGACAAGAATCGCTTCGCAGATCGCCAGCTCGTCGTGGCCGTCCTGGAACGTGCTGAAGTCGATCTCGGTACTCGCGCCGCCTATGTAGGAGTAGACGCGGAGCAGGAAGTTCTTGAGGCCGTCAGGGTAGGCTTCGGGGTGGCCGCCAGGGTAGTGCGCGTATCCCCGGGCGCGCGCACTCAGCAGCGAAGGGTCCTTCATCAGAACCTCGTTCGCCTTCTCGCGGTAGCCAATCCACATCTCGTTCGGCCGCTCCTGGTCCCAGACCATCGAGCATTTGGAACCCGACAACTCGTAGAACAGGCGGTTCTTTCGTCCGGCGAAGACCTGGGAAACGGTGAACGATCCGCGTGAACCGTTGTCGAACTCGAACAGGACGCTGGCGTAGTCCTCGGTATTGATCGGCACCGCGTCGTAATCGGACGCCTGGAGCATTTTGCCGGAATAGGTCTCAACCTCCTGCTTCGGCTTCATGCGGTGCGGATGAACTGTCGCGAAGTCGGCGCACACTTTGGCGATCCTGCGCCCGGTGATGAACTGGATGCAATCGCACCAATGGGAGCCGATGTCGGCGACGGCGCGCGACTCGCCGCTGTATTCCGGCACCAGCCGCCAGTTCCAATCGGTCGGCAGGTAGAGCCAGTCCTGCGTGTAGGACCCCGTGGCGTGGAACAGATCGCCAAACCGTCCCGATTCGACCATGTCCTTTGCTTCCTGCACCAGCGGATAGAAGCGGTAATTGAAGTCGATCGCGTTGACGACCCCCGCCTTCGCGGCGAGGCTGATCAGCTCCTTCGATTCCGTCGTCGTCATTGCCAGCGGCTTCTCGGAAATGACGTGCTTGCCGGCGGCGATGATTTTCTTGCTGATGGCGAAGTGTACGTGGTTCGGCGTGCAGTTGTGCACGACCTCGATCGCCGGGTCAGCGAGGAACGCGTCGACGCTGCCGTAGGCCGCCGGGATGTTGAGCGACGCGGCCTTGGCACGCGCCAGTTCGTCGTTCGCCTCGCACAGCGCCGCCATCTCGACGAAGCCGACCCGCCGCGCCGCTTCGACGTGCGCGGGGCCGATGAAGCCCGTGCCGATGATCCCCGCCTTGATTGTTTTCATGACGCTCCACCCGTCCCGCTAATTCGCGCGTTTCCAATAGCCGTGTATTGTGGCATGACTGAGATAAAAGCGGTTCTGATCGTGTCCTTGGCTCCCTCGGCGCGCACGTAATGGTCAACTGGGCGGCATATCTCCCGCGCATCAACGAACGTCGCCCGTGATGATGGATGGGGAGAAATTAATCTTTACGGTTCCACTAGTGACGATTACGAACGCGAGCGACAAGGTGGAAAACAACAGCGGTGGGATGGGCCGGAAGGTCATGTTCGGGACCTTATCGAATCGGAGTGAAGGCTTCGTGTTCGTTACGGCCGAAACGGCCGACGCCGCGAGGGAATCGTTTTCAAAATCGATCAGAAGGCACCGGCCGGAATCGTCGCCAAGATTCGAGTTTGCGCGAAGCAGGCCAAGAGAGCTGTACAAATTCTGAGGTGGTTTTCGCATCGCCGTCCTTTCGAAGCCGCGTGCCAATTTCGCCTCATGCGGGTCCGGTATTACTGCATAACGCGATGAGCTGG
>JANPCT010000940.1:0-2120 GCA_031431095.1 Acidobacteriota bacterium
CCTGCTCCTCGACTGCGAACCCGCGGCAGGCGCAGTCCGGCTGGCATTGGCCGAAGCGCGTGGCGCCTACCAGGCTCCTGTCTACAGGGCGGATTGAGTGAAGGTCACTGTATTCAAGGATGAACGCGCGCTGGCGAAAACGCTGGCGGCGCAAATCGCGGCCGCGTTGAACGAGAGACCTGCCGTCGTCTTCGGACTGCCGACAGGGCGGACGCCAGTGCGGCTCTATCACGAGCTCGGCTCGCTTCACGCGCGCGGCGAGGCCGGCTTTTCCGAGGCGACCACGTTCAACCTCGACGAGTTCCTCGGCATCGGGCCGACACATCCAGGCAGCTATCGCGCGTTCATGCAGGCACACCTGTTCTCGCGCGTGAACCTCCGCCCCGAGCGGATTCACGTGCTGGACGGCGCCGCCGCGGATGCGGACGCGGAATGCGCGCGCTACGAAGACGCGATCGAGGCCGCGGGTGGAATCGATCTGCAGCTGCTGGGCATCGGCACGAACGGCCACATCGGCTTCAACGAACCCGCGCGCGAGCTCATCGCGCGCACCCACCGCGTCGTCCTCAAAGAGTCCACTCGGCGCAGCAACGCCGCGTTGTTCGGCGGCGATCCCGCCGGGGTGCCGGCGGAGGCGCTGTCGATGGGGATGGGGACGATCCTGCACTCCCGCCGCATCGTGCTGCTCGCCACAGGAAAGTCAAAGGCGCGCTGCATCGAGCATCTCGTGCACGGGCCAATCACGACGAAGCTGCCGGCGTCGTTCCTGCAGCTTCATGCCGACGTCGAGTTGATGCTGGACGAAGCCGCGGCGGGCGGCTCGTTCGTATGAGCGCGCCGGGGCAGCGCTAGATTCCGAGGAGCTCCCGGAGCCGCGGCTCGATGTCCTCTCCGATGGCCTCGCGGACGGAGTTGTCGGCCTTGCGCAGACGCGTCATCGCCTGCGGCAGGGTCAGGTCGGCCTTCGCCATCACGATGGCGGCCTTCACATTCCACTTGGCGCGCTTGAGCAGCGTCTCCGCGGCGGCCGGCTCGAGTCCGGTGACCACACCGAGGATGCGCTTGGCGCGGTCCTTGAGTTTTTCGGAGCCCGTTCGCACGTCCACCATCAGGTTGCCGTAGGTCTTGCCCCACTTGATCATCGCCACGGTGGTCAGCATGTTGAGCACCATCTTCGTCGCGGTGCCGGCCTTGAGGCGTGTTGACCCTGCGATGATCTCGGGACCGACCGACGGCGCGATGATCAGATCGACGAAGTTCTGCAGCTCCGACCCGGGCCAGCACGTGACGAAGATGATCTTCGCCCCCGCCTTGCGGCCACGCGTCAGGCCGCCGCGCACGAACGGGGTGATGCCGCTGGCCGACACGCCGATGACGACGTCACGATTCGACAGGCGCAGCCGGCCGATGCTGCGGCCGCCTTCCTCGTAGTTGTCTTCGACGCCTTCCTTCGCCTGGAACACCGCCGCCTGTCCGCCCGCCATGATGGCCTGGACGACGCGCGGGGGAGTGCCGAAGGTTGGCGGCATCTCGGCGGCTTCCACCACGCCGAGGCGTCCACTCGTCCCGGCGCCGATGAAAATCACCCTGCCGCCTTTGCGCAGGGACTGAACGACGATCTCGACGCCGTGCGCGATCTTTTCCTTTTCCTTCTGGACCGCGGCAATGACTTTCCGGTCCTCGTTGATCACCAGTTCGATGATGTCGCGAACGGGAGCCTTGTCGACGGCAAGACTGGCGGGATTGATCTGCTCAGTAGGAAGCGACTCCCACTTGGACTGGGTCGGCATCTGACATCGCTAGTATAGACTCTGCCGAGATGGGCGCGGATGTTTCGGTTGAGCGCGTGGCCGAGGTGGCCGGCCGGCTCGAGCGCGAGCACGATGAGCCGGGCATTCCCGGCGCGCCGCCGCAACGGCCGTCCCCAACCTAAAGCCCACAGCCCACAGCCCACGTCCCTGCCATGACCGCAATCGATTCCTATCTCGACTACCTGCAGGACGTGCGGCGGATGTCGCCCAACACGATCAGCAGCTATCGGCGGGATCTCTCGGCGCTGACTTCGTTCGCGGTCGATCAGAAACGCGTCGTCGACCGGCTGGAACGGCGCGACCTCGAAG
>JANPCT010000941.1:0-5054 GCA_031431095.1 Acidobacteriota bacterium
TCGGCGATCAGGAGATCGACGACCGCATCCCCCGACGCGCGTGCGATGCCCTCGGCGCCGTCAGCCGCCTCGACCACACGGTAGCCCTCCTCGGCCAGGATTCTTTTCTGGACGGCACGCAGCGGCGCCTCGTCCTCCACCACCAGCACCACCGGACCCGTCGCCGCCAGGGCCACCGACTCTTCTTGCGTCATCTGTGTCATCTTTTTGGTCCGTCCATCTCCGTCATTACACGCGCATAGCAATTCGGGCAGATCCCGTGACTGAACTGCAGATCCGAGTGCTCGGTGACGTAGTGTTCAACCTGTTCCCAGTAATTGTCGTCGGTGCGTACGTGCTTGCAGTTGCTGCAGATCGGCAGCAGGCCGTGCAGCTGCTTCACCCGCGACAGGGCCTCCTCGAGTTCGACGACGCGGTCCGCCAGCGTCGCCTGCAGCTTGAGCACCCTGAGGCCGACGTTCACGCGCGCGTGCAGAATCTCGGGGTCGAACGGCTTGCTCAGGAAGTCGTCGGCTCCCGCATCGAGCCCGTTGACCAGGTCGGCGCGTGATTCCCGTGCCGTCAGCAGCATCACATGCAGGTGATTGCGCGTCGCGTCGCCGCGAATCAGGCGGCACACAGCCGGGCCGTCGAGTCCCGGCATGCCCCAGTCGAGCACCGCCATTCTGATCGTCGCGTCGCGTTGTATCGCCTGCCACGCTTCGTCGCCATCGTCCGCGACAACGACGTCGAGCCCCCAACCGTGCAGGGTGCCTCGCAGGAGTGCCGTCGTGACGCGATCGTCATCCGCAACAAGAGCCCGAATCGTCATACGGCCTCCGCCAATGGAACCCACTCGCGAAGCACGTCGCTGACGACGCGCGCTTCGACGGTCAGGTTATGCAAGGCGGTCCCCGTGCCCTCGACCTGGCCTTCGGCGCCGAGCGCCTCCAGCACCCGTGCCGCGGCAGTCAGTCGCGTGGCCGAGAGATTCCCCGCCGAACCCTTCAGCGCGTGGGCCGCGACACGTATTTCTTCAGGATTGCGCCGAGCGACCGCCGCCTCGATTGCCGCGACACGGATCGGGCAGTCTGCCAGGAACAGTTCGACGATTTCCCGGAAGAGTCCTTCGTCACCGGCAACTCTCATCATGAGCGCCTCGCGATCGACGGGACCATCCGCCGTTGCCACCAGGGCGATCGGATCTGCGCCGTCCGGCGCTGCCTCTTCGACCGCGGCAAAGAGCAGTGCCGGATCGATTGGCTTCGACAAGTATCCGTCCATGCCTGCGGCAAGGCACTTGTCGCGGTCGCCGGTCATCGCGCGTGCCGTCATCGCCACGATCCGGAGACGGCGTCCAGTGCCCTGCTCGGCAAGCCGGATGGCCGCCGTCGCTTCGAAGCCGTCCATCTCGGGCATCTGCACGTCCATGAGAACAAGGTCGAATATGCCGGCCGCGAGGGCGGCGATCGCTTCGCGCCCGTTATCGGCCAGTGACACCTGATGGCCGCGGCTCGTGAGCAACCCCACCGCGACGTGTTGATTCACGACGTTGTCCTCGGCAACGAGAATCCTGCGGCGCTTCGCCGGCGGGATCACCTCGCGCACCGTCCGAACGTAGGGGTCTCCGGTCCCGGCAACGGCGCGAGGCCCGGCAGCATCCGTTCCGAACGCCGCGGGAGCGGCCAGCCCGAAACTCACGGTGAAATGGAACGTGCTCCCGACGCCACGTTCGCTCTCCACCCATAGCCTGCCGCCCATGAGGCTCACGAGTCTCGAGGAGATCGCCAGACCGAGGCCGGTCCCTCCGAAGTTGCGCGTGGTCGAATCCTCGGCCTGGCTGAAGGCCTCGAACACAGCCTGCAGGCGATCCTCCGGTATACCGATCCCGGTGTCGCTGACGCTGAAGTGCAGCGTCGTGCTATTGCCGGCACGAGCCGTGTCCTCCTGGACGCGCACGGCAATGCTGCCGCTTGCCGTGAACTTCACCGCATTGCCCAGCAGGTTCGTGACGATCTGTTTCAGACGGATGGGGTCGCCAATCAGGTCGGGCGGGACCCCCGGCGCAATCGCCGTCGTGAAGACGAGTTGCTTGCGAACGACCTCGAACGCGACGAGGCTGCCCACCTCGGCAAGCGCATCCGCAAGGCGAAACGGAATCGACTCCAGCTCCAGCTTGCGCGACTCGATCTTGGAGAAGTCCAGGATGTCGTTGAGGATCGTCAAGAGCGATCGTCCCGCCTGATTGACGCTGGCCAAGCAGCGCCGCTGGTATTCCGTCAGGTCGGTGTCGAGTGTGAGCGCGGTCATGCCGAGGATGCCGTTCATCGGCGTGCGGATCTCGTGGCTCATGTTCGCCAGGAACTCTGATTTCGCCGTGTTGGCCGCCTGCGCGGCCGCCTTCAGCGCCGCCTCGGTCTCCAGTTGCCGCTGGATGTAGGCGGTCTGCTCGTGCACGCGCCGCCGCAGCACCACGACCCACGCGACCGCAGTGACCGCGATCACCGCGAGGCCGCCCAGCACCCACAACACTCGCGTCACGGACCACCACGGCGCGCTCCGGATCACGCCGACGTCAATGGCCGTGCGGAGCAGAAGCCGGAACTCCTGGTTCGAGACGAAGTTGCTGTCGCTCAGCGAGCGCTCGGCTTTCACCAGGCACACGCCGGTGACGTGGACGACGCTGCCGGGACGGATCGCCGTGAGACTGTCGACGCCCGGCGGACCTTCGAGAAACGCATTGAACGTCTGGCGATTCGCCTGGAGGGTGAGCGTGCGTCCCGCGCCGTTGGCCACCTCATCGAGCAGGATCGCTTCCATGCGCACGAGCTGGGCGTGGTAATTCCCGCTCATCGCTTCATCGGTGGTGACGTCGGCGGGCACGGGTTGTGGGCCGGTGTCGTAGCGCTCGACCAGTGCATTCCGCAATACCGGCAGATAATCCCCCGCCGCGGGGAACCCGACGACGTTCACCCGATCGCCGGGCGCGAGGACGGCGTCGCCGTCGGCGTAGACGACCAGTCCGCCGGTGGCGTCCTTGATGTAGACCGTCCCGTTGCCGCGGCCAACCGTCACGATCCCACGCACCCTGACGCGATGCTCGGCGCTGCGGCCGACGCTGAACTGCATCAGGCTGTTCACCGGTTGAACGGGCAGCGCGCGCGCATCCACCGCCGGTTCCAGCACCGTGAGGTATTTCGCCCCTGGAACGACGAGTCGAATGCCGAGCAACTGCCGTCGCTCGTTGAAGACCGACGCACACGCGCCGCGCAGGCGAACACGGGCGTCGACCAGGCCCACCGGCAACGGGCTGCCGGCGAGCGCCACTTCCGCAACGAAGCTGTAGAGGCCGGCGACAATCGACAGGCGCGCGCTCGTGCCCATCGGCGTCACCGCCTGCACCACCCCCTCGGCCTCGACCCATTGGCTGTCGTAACCGCCGCTCGTGAGCTCCGCCAGCGGCGCGCGCGACGGTTCCGGCAGCGATGCCGGCCCGATCGCCCGGGCGGTCGCCTTGTTGATCACCGGAGCAAAATCGCCGCCGCCCGTTCGACCGACGACGTCGACGAGATCACCCGTATGCAGCGGGCCGGCGTCGAGGACCGTGAAGATCCCCCCGGTGGAGTCCTGGACGAACGCCGCTGTGGTGGAGAACGTGGCGGTGATGACGCCGCGCACCCGTACCGGATACCCACGCCTGGCCTCGACGGGTGGCAGCGCGCGAATCTGCCGAACGGTGCCGAGCACCGGCAGCGGACGCCCTGCCGTGCCCGGGGTCTTCACCTCGATCGCAATGGTCGCTGCTTGGTGTGTGATGGGCCGGACCACCACGTCTTCGAGCCGGACGCCGTCGCTGGTCCGAACGGCGAATCCGAGAACGTCGAGCCGTTGGTCCGGCTGGATATCCATGCCCTCCTGTCGGGTCACCGGGACGGAGCCGGTACTGTCCTGAATCGAGAGTGTTCCATCCGCTTGCGGCGTCATCACCCCTTGCGCGTGAACACGATGCCTCGACGGGGATTCGTCGGTGTCGTCACGCAACGCCGCGACGCTTCGCACCGGAGCCGAGAACGGATCCGTTGCGCGCGGCTCCGTGACGGTGACGTCGGCTGGTTCGAACACGAGGATCTGCCGCCGCACCGCGGTTTCACTGACGTCGAACACCGGCTGCGCGACGCCGACGACGGAGACGCCGGCGTCGACCAGCTCGTCGCCGAAGGAGGCGCCGGAAGGGGCGATCACCTTCGCCTGGAATGTGCCGTCCGCCGCCGCGATGTTCAGCGTCACCCGTCCGTCGTTTTCGCGCACGCTCGAGCGGACGATCCCATCCACGCCGACGCGGCGGTAGGCGAACTCGGGTGATCCGAGCTCGTGCCTTCCTACGCGAGCGGCCGCCGGCACCACACTTGCGCCGAGATCGGTGACAGCCGTGGCCAGGACGAGCGCTGACGACGCCCCTGCGGCTGTCGCCCCCTCCACTTCGATCTCACGCCCCGGAGCGAGCACAAGCGGGGTCTTGCCCATATCGACGAAGACCGCGTCATCGCCCGCCTGGACGACAAGCGTGCGCGTTCCCGCGTGGTAATAAGTGACGGTGCCGCGAAAGCGAACGGGATATGCGCTCTCGCCGGCCTTCGCGCTCAAGGCACGCACCTGCTGCAGATTAGTGAGAAGCGTGAGGCGCGACGCCGGGCCCCCGCCGGTGCACCCAGCGGTGACCGCGGCGATTCCGATCATCATTGCCACCGACGCGCGGCGCCAACGAGCGCGGATCATCTGACCACCGCCGGCAGGGGGAGCCATCCGCGCAGCAGATCCAGCGTGATCGCAGCCTGCGTGATGAGCTCACGACAGGCCGCCGGCGCCGACTCCAGGCGCCGCTCGGAACCAAGCCGTTCGAGCGTCCGCGCCGCAGATGTCAGTGTCAGCGCCGACAGGTTCGCCGCCGAGCCCTTCAAGGCATGTGCGGCGACCCGCACCTCTTCAGGAACGCCGCCTGTCACCGCAACCTGGATGGCGGCCACACGAATCGGGCAGTCGACCAGGAACAGCTCGATCACCTCGCGGAACAACTC
>JANPCT010000942.1:0-5000 GCA_031431095.1 Acidobacteriota bacterium
TTGTAGGCCGCCCGGTTGGTGACGGTCCAGTCGAGCGCCGCGATGACGTTGCTGATGTAGCCGGCGCCGCGATCGTCGAGGACCTTCAGGGCGACCAGGTTCGCCGCCGGCGCAATGCCCGCGCGCGCGCCCCGGGTATCGTACCCGTTGCCAAGAACGATCCCGGCGACGTGCGACCCGTGCCCACTGTCGTCGTAGGGGGTTAAGCGGCCGTTGACGAAGTCCACGAACTTCGAGACCCGCTGGCCGCCCACGACGTTCACCTTGGGATTGGACCCCTGATACGTCAGGTCGTCGTGCCACGCGGCGACGCCCGAGTCGATTACGGCCACGCCGACGCCCGCGCCGTCGAGCCCGTACCTCTCTTGTACCGCTCGCGCGCCCGAGACTACGGCGGCGCGATTCATTTCCCCGCCCGTCTTGCGGTCGTGGCTGATCGAGAGGACGGCCGGGTTGTTCGCGAGCTTGCGCAGCTCGGAGTTGGACAGCTCGACGACCTGGCCGCCGATCAAATCCAGCTTGCGGCCTAGCTTGCCGCCCAAAGACTTGATGTCCTTGTCCTGCTGGTTCTCCCCGTTATTGCCGTCACCCCGGCTGCCACCCGGCTTGTTGTTGCCGTAGCCGGCCTTCCACATCACGATCGCGCGTGACGTGCCAGAGCCGCCGAGATCGGCGCGATCGTTCAGCTTGCGATCGAGCTTCGGATGATCGGTCTTTTTCTGGTCCCACTCGGTATGCTTCGGCTTCGCGGGGGGCCGGACGGCAGCCTTCTTCACGCCCGTCGAGGCAGCGGCATCCGCTGTCCCGGTCAGGCTGAAAAGGCAGATGGCGGCCGTTAGTGCCCCTGCTGTTAATTTGCGCCAACTAGTCACTTTTGAATCCTTCTGCTGGTGAAAGAAATCGCTCTCAACCCCAAACCGCCTTGCCGTGCTGTGTCGAACCGTTACCCATTGCGAACTCCCTGAGGTCACACTTGTGGATCGAGGTTTACGAGTGCGACATCCATAGAGCAAGCGAAAGGCCACTACGGCAGGGCTGCCTTTGGGCGTAGATAACCGCTGTTGAGACAGCGATTTAGCGCATTTCGCCCGGAGTCGAAAAGCGCGCCGACAAGGTTGTAATTGCTCCGTTTAGGTACAGACCACGGAGAATTGCCCCCTCGAATCAGACGCAAGTGCTTATATGATAGTCACTTATAGGTATTTGTTCCGTCCCGACACACGCGTGCAGGGATGGAACACTGCTTCAGGTAGTCGTAACTATAAGAAAAAATTAGACTTAACTGGGAGGTTCGGCCGCAAATACGGTATCGTCATCAGAGGTGACTGCCTGGACCACGAAAACGGTCGCGAAGATTGCCGCCGCTGGAGCCAGTAGCCACGGGGCGTCGGCAGCGATGCGCACCGCCGCCGCGTCGTTCAGCATCGCCCCCCAACTCGGGGCTGGCGCCGCAAAGCCAAGACCCACAAAGGACAAAGTCGCCTCCGCCATGACGAACGCGGGCACCAGAATCGTGGCCTGGACGGCGAGGAATCCGCGCGTTGCCGGGAGCAGGTGCCGCGCCAGCATCCGCAACGGGCCGGCGCCGAGAGCACGCGCAGCTTCCGCGTACTCTAACCGGCGTTCGACGATGAGGATTCCGCGTACTCCACGGGCGACGGCTGGCCATCCGACCAATCCCAGGACTCCCACCAGCCCGCCGAACACCTCCGTCGTCGTCAGCACGAGCGGCAGCACACCGCGCAATGCGAGCACGACATAGATGCCGGGCAGGACGATGACCAGGTCGGCGGTGCGCATCAGCAGGGCGTCGATCCAGCCGCCGGCGTAACCGGCCGCGGCCCCAACGCCGGCCCCGATCGCGATGGCGAGCAGTGCGGAAAGAAGTGCCACGCCAAGCGACAGGCGCGCACCGATGAGCAGGCGCGACAGAACGTCGCGGCCGAGGGCGTCGCTGCCGAGCAGGAACCATGGGGAGTCCTGCGACAGCGTCACCCGGCGCGTACGATCTTCTGCATAACGGCGCTCGAGCGGGTCGACAGACCGCAAGGCGTAGCCGAAGGGTAGATGCCAGGTGCCATCCGCGTCGACCACGTGAGGCCGCATCGGCGGCGCGTACTGGTAACCCGGGAATTGGCGTCCGGGATCGTACGGGGCGAGCAGGGGCGCGGCAAGGACCAGGAGGGCGAGCATCGCGAAGGCGAAGGCGCCGGTGCGGACCTCACGCACCGTGAGCTCCTTCGATCCGCGGATCCGCAAGCGCGTGCGCGACGTCGGACGCGAGAATCCCAATCGCGAGGAACCCGGCCCCGGCAGCGGCGCAACCGGCGACGAGGTAGGTGTCGCGCGTCATCAGCGCCTGCCGCATCAATTCGGCCAGCCCCGGCCACGAGGTGACCATCTCCACCGCAAAGGAGCCGCTGAAGAGCGATCCGATGACCACGCCATAGATCGCGAGCACAGGTCCGAGCGACTGCCGCCAGCCGTGACGCCACACGATGCGGCCTTCGGGGATGCCGCGAGCGCGGGCCGAGATCGCAAACGGCCGATTGAGCGCGTCGCGAATCGTTTGCGACTGCAGCCGCTCCAGCATCGCGGCAATCGGCAGGGCCAGCGCGAGCGTCGGCACGACGAAATGACTGGGTCCATCCATGCCGGACACGGGCAGCCACCCGGTACGCGCCGCAATTGTCAGCAGAACAAGGGAGCTGATGAGGGGGGGCACCGAGAGCAGCACGAGAGACAGGCCGCGCAGCAGGCGCAGCGCGGCGCCGCTGCGGCGGCTGCCGGTGAAGATCCCTGCCGGTATTCCCAGGACCGTGGCAAGCACCAGCGCGCTCAGTGCGAGCAGCGCGGTGTTGGCGGCGCGCTCCCTTACCAGTTCGGTTACCGGACGGCGCAACTGGAACGACTCGCCGAAATCCAGGGTCAGGCCCCGCCTGAGCCAGCGGGTGTACTGCTCCGTGAAGGGGCGGTCGAGTCCGAGGGTGTGGCGCTGCGCGGCGATCTCATCGACGGACAGGCCAAACTGCGACGCGTAGTCGCCGGGCGCCAGCTGCGCCAGCAACAGTGCGCCGGATGTGACGGCGAAGACGAGGAGCAGCGCGGCGATGCCGCGGCGGAGCAGGTACAAGGCCATTGCGGGCTATCGGTCTTTTCGGCCGTTCCGCCCGTGGCAGTTAGGCTGGAGGGCTCACCGCGTCGCGTAGAGCGTGGCCGGATTCCACAGGATCTTGGGATCGAGGAGCACGGGGAGCGCGCCACCGACCCTCGTGCTCGTCGCGACCGATACCTTCGGCGCGAGAAAGCAGATCTCGGGCAGGTTCTCGCCAAAGATTTTCTGGACCTCTGCGAACAGCCGCTGCCGCTCGGTCAGCGTTGCCGCGGCGGCTTGCCGCTGCATCAGCTCGTCGATGGTTTTTTCCCAGGGGGCCGGCGCACCGGTGTTCCAGACGTGCGCGGAACCGCCGCTCAGCCAGAAGTCCATGTTCAGGGCCGGGTCGAATGAGCTCGCCTGGAACCCGTGGTAGATGCTCTCGTAGTCGCCTTTGCCGAAACGGGCGAACAGGGACGGTGGATCGAGAGCGGCGATATCGACGGCGATGCCGGCCAGCCGCAACTGTTCCTGGAGCATGGTCGCGACTTTTTCCCTGATGCTGCCGCGCTGCGTCAGGATCGAAAACCGCGCCGGCCTCCCGGCTGCGTCCTCGAGCATGCCGTCGGCGTTGCGATCCGTCAGGCCGATGCCGGCCAGCAGCGCCTTGGCGCGGGCCAGATCGTGCGGGTAGGTTGGCGCAGTCGCCGAGAACCAGGTGCGGTTGCCTGCAGTAACCGGCCCGTAGACCGGCACCGCGGCACCGAGGTAGACGGTGTCGACGATTGCGGCGCGATCCACCGCGTACGAGATGGCCTGCCTGAATTCAGTGCGCTGCAGATAGGGCTTCGTCTTCTGCGCGGCGGCCCCTGGCGTCAGGTTGAACCACAGCGCATTGGGATCGACGCCGATCCCCACGTCTGCCAGCAGCACTTTTCCCTGATCGCGCAACCGGCGCAAGGCGGCGATGTCTTCGGGCCGCACGTCGGCGACGGTCATCAAGTCGACCGTGCCGGCTTGGAGGCGCAGGATCTCGGCGTCCTGGCTGCTGACCACCTCCAGCACCAGCCGATCCAGGTATGGGAGCTGGACGCCCGACGCGTCTTTCTGCCAGTAGCGGGGATTGCGAGTGAACGTCAGCCGCTGCCCGGCGATGTACTCACTCAGCACGAACGGTCCCAGTACCGCCATCGTCCCCGGCTTGGTGGAGGGGCCCCATGCGTCGGCGAACGTGTGGGCGTCGAGTGCGGCCTCGAGCTGATGCTTCGGGTAAATCGGGACGTTGTCGAGAAGGGCCACGCCGGGCGCGAAGGGCGATGGCAGGGTGATGACGACGGTGCGTGGGCCGGATGCGGTGACCGCCAGCGGCCTGCCGCGCACCATGACCCCCGAGGCAATCGGGCTGTGGACGTCAGGGTCGTACAGCGCGCGGAACGTAAACACCACATCGTCGGACTCGAAGGGCGCACCATCGGAGAAGGTGATGCCGTCGCGAAGCGTGAGTGTAAGCGTCAGTCCGTCGGCGGAGGTGGTCCACTTTTCGGCGAGCCATGGTTCGTACTCTCCGGTGTCGCGGTTCAGACGAACCAGCGATGCATGCGTCAGGCGAGTGACGGCGTCGACGGCTGCCTGTGCCCCGTTGGGCGACAGGCGATTGAAAGTGAGAGGTTCGCTGCGGATGCTCGCGGTCAAGGCGCCGCCTCGCGCGGCGGGTGCGGTGGCGGAGGACGGCCGGGGCGCGCGATTGCACCCGACGGCAAGGAGCAGTGAGCAAAGCGTGAAAAGCCGGCAAACAGGTCGGGCCACTCTTGAACTCACCGGCCAATTGCTTGACCGGTCTCCTTCACGCGCTTTTGCTGGTCGGTGCCGAAATCGCGGAGCATCAACACCTGCACCAGGTTGCCGA
>JANPCT010000943.1:0-3724 GCA_031431095.1 Acidobacteriota bacterium
GACAGCACCTCGCCGATCACCGGAGGCTGGCCGGCGGCGCCGACCAGCCGTCCGAACAGCCTGCCGGCGATGACGACGACTGCGAGGGCGAGGAGGACGTGCCACACCAGCGGCGCGGTCATCGCTCCCTGGCCTTCGCCAGCCGCGCCTCGCGCTCGCGTTCGGTCTCACGCACACCGAGATTCAACAGGAGAATGCGGCCGCCCGCGATGACCAGGTTGATGCCGATGAATCCGGCGAAGACCATGGGCCGCTCGGTGTGCTTCGCGTAGCCGTAGCTCATGACCGCGACGCCCGCAACCACGAGCGCCCAGGCGACGGCGCGGCGGCGCGTCTGCACGAGCGGATTCGAATCGAGGATGGCGGCCCGCGACGGATGCACGACAGTCAGCATCGCGGGACTCGACCGGCCCGCGGCATCGAAGACGTCGAATCGCACTGCCGGGCAGACCTGCACGGCGGTCGCACAGAAGCTTTCAGCTTCGGCCAGAGAGTCGAAAATGGTGCAGGTGACCTCGGCCGCGGAGAGAAACCCCGCCCCCCTGGCGTCGCACGGCGCGCCCGAGTCGACGTGTTTGGAAAACGCGACAAACTGGCCGGCCTGGATGATGTCCGTCCAGCTCGCAGGCCGCCGGTCCGCATCGTGGATTCTGACGACCTGCACCGCACCACCATTATGAGTCGGTGTTGTAAACTCGGCGCGTGTTCACCCGCATTTCACTCGTTTTGCCTGCCGCCGTCCTCGCATTCGCCGGCGCGCTGACCCTGGATCTTGGCGCGGCGCGCACAGCGCAGGCTCCGGCCGCGTCGGCCGCCACTCTCGACCCGGCGCTTCTCAAAGCCTATCAATGGCGCAACATCGGCCCGACCCGCGCCGGCCGCTCGATTGCGGCAAGCGGCGTGAAGGGGCGTCCGAAGGAAGCGTATTCCGGACAAACGGGCGGTGGTCTGTGGAAGACGACCGACGCCGGCGAGACGTGGCTGCCGGTCACCGATGGCCAGGTGCACAGTTCTTCTGTGGGTGCGGTCGCGGTGTCGGAAACAAATCCGGATCTGGTGTGGATCGGAATGGGCGAGCAGTGCATCCGCGGCAACATCCAGCCGGGCGACGGTCTGTACAAGTCGTCCGACGCGGGCAAGACGTGGACGCACATGGGATTCAAGGAGTCGGACGCCATCTCGCGCATCCGCATCCATCCTACCAACCCCGACATCGTGTTCGTTGCCGATTTCGGCCGCTACGGCGTGCCGAGCGACGAGCGCGGCGTCTTCAAGACGACGGACGGCGGCAAGACCTGGCGCAAGGTGCTGTTCCGCGACGACAAGACCGGCGCTGTCGACATCGCCATCGACCCGCACCACCCGAACGTGATGTTCGCCGCGCTGTGGGAAGCCTTCCGCGTCGAGTATTCGATGTCGAGCGGCGGCCCCGGCAGCGGCCTGTTCAAGTCGACCGACGGCGGCGAGCACTGGACCGAGATCACGCGCAACCCCGGCCTGCCCGCGGGAGTGGACGGCAAGATCGGCGTCGCGGTCTCCGGCGCGGACGCCAACCGCATCTACGCCATCGTCGAGAACCAGAATGGCGGGCTCTATAGCTCCGACGACGCGGGCGCCACCTGGAAACTGGTCAATGAAGGACGCAACATTCGTCAGCGCGCCTTCTACTACACGCACGTCGCGGCCGATCCGAAGGAGAAAGACACCGTCTGGGTGATGAACGTGGGCACGTTCTGGTCGCGCGACGGCGGCAAGACGATGGTCAGCTTTGCGGGCGGCGACTCCCACGATCTGTG
This sequence comes from Acidobacteriota bacterium, assembly GCA_031431095.1. Classification (GTDB taxonomy): domain Bacteria; phylum Acidobacteriota; class Vicinamibacteria; order Vicinamibacterales; family 2-12-FULL-66-21; genus JAICSD01. The sequence continues at coordinate 1,797 of JANPCT010000943.1, forward strand.
GATCGATCCCGACGACACCGGCCATATCGTCCACGCCAACGACAGCGGCACGGCCGTCTCCTTCAACGCGCAGACGGCGCAGCGGACATGGACCGCGCGCGATTACCCGACGGCGCAGTATTACCACGTGATTTCCACCGCGCACGTGCCGTATCACGTCTGCGGCGCGCAACAGGACGGCAGCACGGTGTGTGTGCCGAGCAACACCAACCTCGGCGGCGGGGGACGCGGCGGTGGCGGCGGCCGCGGTGCCGCACCGGAACTTTACAGCCCTGGAGGCGCCGAGCCCGGCTACATCGCACCCGACCCGAAGAACATCGACATCTTTTACGCCGGCGGCAACAACGGCTCCTTTCTGACCAGGCTCGACCGCCGCAGCGGCAACCTCCGCGAGGTGAATCCGTACCCGCGTGAATTCTCGGGCGAACCGTCGAGCGCGCTGGTGGAGCGCTGGCAGTGGACGTATCCCATTGTTTTCTCCCCCGCCGATCCGGCCGTGCTCTACACCTCGTCGCAGCATGTGTGGCGCACCAGGAACGGCGGCGACTCGTGGGACAAAATCAGCGGCGACCTGACGCGCCACGATCCGAAGACGATGGGGGAATCCGGCGGTCCGATCACGCACGACATGAACAGCCCGGAGGTATACGGCACGGTGTTCGCGCTGGGCCCCGGCAAGAAAGACGTCAATACCCTGTGGGCCGGATCGGACGACGGACTCGTGCACGTGACGCGGGACGGCGGCAAGTCGTGGACGAACGTGACGCCGAAGGACATGCCCGACCTGGGCCGTGTCAGCATCATCGATGCGTCAGCGTTCGACCCCGGCGCTGCCTACGTTGCGGTAAAGAAGCCGCTGCTCGGCGACTTCGCACCTTACATCTTCCGCACCCGTGATTTCGGTAAGACATGGACGAAGATCGTCACGGGGCTGTCGCCCGTCGATTACGTCCACTCGGTGCGCGAAGATCCAACCCGGAAGGGCATGCTCTACGCAGGCACGCAGCACGGCTTCTACGTCTCGTTCGACGACGGCGATCACTGGCAGTCGCTGTCGCTGAACCTGCCGGATGTGCAGATTTCGGACATCTGGGTGGAAGCCAACTCGATTGCGATCGCCACGCACGGCCGCAGCTTTTACATCCTCGACGACATCGCGCCGTTGCGGCAGGCCGGTCAGCCGGTCACGGACTTCGTCCTCTTCAAGCCGGCCGACGCGATTCGCGGCGCCGGCGCCGCGACCATCTCGTATCTGTTGCCGAAGACACCGGAGAAGATGACGATCGAGATCCTCGACGGCAGGGGGCAACTGGTGCAGAGCCTGCAGGGAGCGGTGCCCGGTGCCGGACGTGGCGGACGCGGACGCGGCGGGCAGGCGGCGGCCCCGGATGCGACGGCGCCAGGTGGAGCCGCGACCGGCGCGCCGGTTCCGGCGGCGCCAGCCGTCGACGCCGCCCTCGAGGACGCTGGCGGCGGCGGACGCGGACGCGGCGGCCCGCCGACAGCGCCAATGGCCGCAGGACTGAATCGCGCGGCGTGGAATCTCGATTACCCGGGCGCGGTGACGTTCCCGGGCATGATCCTCTGGGGCGCGACGACCAGCGGTCCAAACGCACTGCCGGGCACTTACCAGGTGCGGCTGACCGTCGACGGGAAGTCACAAACGCAGCCGCTCGTCGTCCGCACGCATCCGCTGCGCAACACCGCCGAGGCCGACCTGCAGCAGCAGTTCACGCTGGCCCTGCAGATCCGCGACAAGGTCAGCGAAGCGAACAATGCCGTGATCCGGATCCGCAGGATCAAGGACGAGATCAAGGACCGCCTCTCCAAGTCACCCGATCCTCAGTTGAAGGCGGCAGGCGAACGGCTGACGAAAAGCCTCAGCGCCGTCGAGGAAGACATCTACCAGGTGCGCAACCAGAGCGGAC
>JANPCT010000944.1:0-3374 GCA_031431095.1 Acidobacteriota bacterium
CTTTGTCGTGCGCCGCTGTGAGCGCCTGTGCCAGCTGCAGCGCCAGCGTCAGCGCCTCCTCGATCGGAATCGGGCGGCGGAACACGCGGCTCTCGAGCGTCGTGCCCTCCACGAGCTCGAGCACGAGGAAGCGCATACCGCCGTGCTCCTCGAGACCGTGAATCGTGGCGATGTGAGCGTGATTGACCGATGCGAGCAGCTCCGCCTCGCGCTCGAGCCGGGCGAGTCGTTCGCAATCCTGAGCCAGTGCCGCGGGAAGCGCCTTGATCGCGACATCGCGCCGGAGCCGCGTGTCGCGCGCCTTCCACACCTCGCCCATTCCCCCGCTGCCGATGGCAGTGAGGACTTCGTAGTGGCCGATGCGCGTGCCTGGCTGCAGAGTGCGAATAGCCTCGATGGTAGGGGGAGGCGGACAGCGAGTCAACTGCAAGACCGATTACGACGTGCGCGAACCGTCGACGCCCCGTCACCGGCGCAGCCGCGCGCCCACGTCAGCCGGCGACCTTCGACTGCAACAGCTTCTGCGCGAGGTCGGTCAGGTTCTGTCGCCAGAGCGGCCACAAGGTGGTCCCAATCGGTTCGTCAGAGTCGCGCTCGCAAGGCGTCGAGTGTCGGCTCCAGGCGCTCCTCTTGGCGCGGGAGGCGTAACAGCCGCGCCAGAGCGGCCGGTACGGGCACGTCGCGTCCGATGATCGGCTCCACGATCTCGTTGAACTTGGCGGGGTGCGCCGTCGCCACGAGCACCCACGCCTCGTCAGCACGATCGGCCAGGACGTGGTGATAGACATGCGCCGCGGTCGCGCCATGCGGATCCCAGACATAATCGAGCGCCTGCGCGTCCTGCCGGATCGTCGCGCGAATGTGTTCGTCGGTGACCAGCCGCGCCGAGATGTGGCCGGCGAGCCCTTTCGGAAAGAGCGCGCGCAGACGCTCCATGTTCGACGGATTGCCGACGTCCATCGCCGACGCCAGCGTCGGCACGCTCGCGCGCGGCCGCCAGTCGCCTCCGTCCAGGAACTCCGTCACCACGGGATTCGCATTCGTGGCGAGCACGATCTCACCGATCGGCAGCCCCAACTCTCGAGCCCAGACACCGGCGGTCACGTTGCCGAGATTTCCGGACGGCACCACGAAGTTGGCCTTGCGCCCCTCGCGATGCCAGACCTCCAGAGCGGCGGCGGCGTAGTAGACCATCTGCGGAAGGAGCCGGCTGATGTTGATGCTGTTCGCGGACGCGAGGCCGTGCACTGCCGACAGGGCGCGATCCAGGAACGCTTCCTTGACCACGCGCTGGCAATCGTCGAACGTGCCCTGGACGGCGAAGGTCCGCACGTTCTCGCCCCAGCAGGCGAGCTGCTGCGCCTGCCGCGGCGAGACCCGCCCGTCAGGATAGAGCAGGACGACGTCGGCCCACGGCCGCCGGTGAAAGGCCGCGGCGACCGCACCTCCCGTGTCGCCGGAGGTGGCCACGAGAATCGTGATCTTCTTCCCTCGCCAACGGTGCACACGTTCGAGCGCGGCGGCCGTGAACCGCGCCCCGAAATCCTTGAACGCGCATGTGGGGCCGTGAAACAACTCGAGGACGCGGGGCCGGCCGCGCGCCCGCTCGAGCGTCCGGACCGGGGCCGGAAAGTCGAAGGCGTCACGGCAGACGGCGCCCAGCTCCGCGGCCAGCGCATCGTCGTCCGCGAAGGGCGCAATGAGGAACTCAGCCAGGGACGCAAGCGTCGCGTCCCTGGGGAAATCCGTGCACGGGACAGCAGGCAGGCGGTCGGGGACGAACAGTCCGCCGTCGGACGCCAGGCCTTGCAGGATGGCATCGCTGAGCGTGACGGGCCTGGCGTCACCGCGGGTGCTGCTGAATCTCATGGCTCCGCTACGATCCTCGCGCCGACCGGCTCGATCCGCGTGACCCACGCATCGCTCGTGATGCCCTCGGCACGAAATGCTTCCACCATGCCCGCACGTACCTCCTCTGCCTTCACCTCCTCGGCCCACGCGAACATCGTCGGACCGGCGCCCGAGATCGAACAGCCGAGCGCGCCGCGGGACATCGCAGCGTTCTTGACGGCTTGAAAACCCTGGATGAGGCTTTTCCGCTGCGGCTCGATCAGGACGTCTTCAAGCGACGCTGCGATCAGCGGAAGATCTGCCGTGAAGCAGCCTGTCACGAAGCCGGCCAGATTGGCCTGTTGCCAGATCACGTCGGAGAGTGTGACCGTGCGTCCGAGGATCGCCCTGGCGCCGCGCGTCTCGAGGATTCGATGCGGCCGCACCAGCACAGAACGCACGGTTGACGGGACCGGGATCTGCTTGATGTGCGGATTGTCGATCCCGACGCACAGGACTAACCCGCCGTAGAGCGATGGCGCGATATTGTCGATGTGCGCCGTGCCGCTCGCGACCTGTTCGCCCTGCATTGCGAACTTCAGCAGGCGCAGGTTGTCGACCGGACGATCGAGCAGCGCGTTGGCCGCCACGACTGCCGCCACCGCCGACGCCGCGGACCCGCCGAGCCCGGAGGCGAGCGGGATGCCCTTCTCGATGGTGAGTTCGAACCCGAACTGGAGGTCCAGCGCCTCCGCCATCGCCGCGACCGCCATCCCGGCGGTGTTGCGCTCCACCGCGAGCGGCAAGTCTTCGACGACGCCGGTGATGCCGACGATCCGGACGCCGCGTGCTGCCGTGCGCGACGCGCTCACGCGGTCTCCCGCGAAGGACGCGCTGTAGCCGAGTACGTCGAAACCGACGGCCACGTTGCCGACGCTCGCCGGCGCGAATGCGACGGCGCGATCCGGAGCGCTCATAGCCGCGCCCCCAGATACGCGCAGACGCGCAACAGATCGGCGAAGACGCCGCCCGCCGTCACCGCCGGTCCTGCGCCGGGGCCCCGGACGACGAGCGGATTGCGGTTGTAGCGGCTGGTCGTGAAACTGACCACGTTGTCGGTCAGGCTGATGTTGGCGAAGAGATGCGATCGGTCGAGCTCGACCAGGCCGACGGTCGCCCGCTGGGTCCGGGCGTCGAGCCGGCCGACGTAGCGCAGGACATGTCCTCGCGCCCGCGCCGCCTCGAACCGCTGCCGCATCACGGCATCGACTTCCGGCACGCGCGCCATGAACTCGTCGGCGCTGGCGGATCGGAGCGACTCCGGCACCAGTCCTTCGAGCTCCACGTCGCCAAGCTCCAGGTCGAGTCCAATCTCGCGCGCCAGGATGACCAGCTTCCGCGCCACGTCGGTGCCGGAGAGATCGTCGCGCGGATCCGGTTCGGTGAAGCCCTGCGCCTTCGCGTCTCGCACCAGCGCGGAGAACGGCTGCTCTCCGTCCCACACGTTGAACAGATAGGACAGCGTCCCCGACAGCACGCCTTCG
>JANPCT010000945.1:0-3088 GCA_031431095.1 Acidobacteriota bacterium
CCTGAACGTCGCCATGGTGTGCGCCACGCGCTGCTGCGGAGTGGGCGCGGGGAGATCGGTGCGATTGAGCGACGTCAGCGCCTGCTGGAGCGCGGCGCGCTGCGATCCGTCGAGGTGATACTCCGGCGCCTGCCCTGCGGGCTGCTCCGCGAGGCAGCCGCGCGTGAGGCGCAGGGCGGCGAGCGGAAGCTGCACGCGCGCCGGTGCCGCCGCGTCGTGACAGGCCGCGCATCCGAGTGTTGCGTACAATTTGCGCCCGTCGGCCGCCCTGGCCGCGTCGACGACAAACGCGGCAGGTTCTTTCACCTCCGCCGGCCCGCTCCGCAACCGCGACGCCGGAATCACCTCTCGTGCGATCCCGGGACCTTCCCATTCCACCGCGAGCGCCGGCTCCTTTGGCCCTCGCTGCACGTAGTCCACGATTAGAGGATGCCAACCGGCAGTGAGACGCCGTGTGGTCGTGGCATTGACGCTCGCCTCATCCCAACTGTCCTCGCCCAGGACCCATCTCTCTTGGACCGACAGGCGGCTCGCGCCCGTGGCGTTCAAATGGAACGTGTAGTCGCCCGGCTGGTCCACCCGCAGCCAACCCGCAAAACGCAGGGCATAGCCGCGTTCGCGTCCCATGGCGTCGAGGGTGAAACCCGTCGCAGGCCCGGTGCGCGAGAGTTCGGCGGAGTCGAGCTCCTCGAACGACCGCACTCGACCGCGATATTGGGCCACCTCCAGCGGAGCCGGTACGTTTGTGTCGCGAAGCAGGTAGTGCGCGACATCCGCGGCCTCGACGTCGGAGAGCGGCATCGCCGGCATTCGGCCGGACGGGCGCGACGCGAGGGGATCCCGCAGGAACTGCCGCAGCCCATCGAGCGACCATTTCTCGACGATGCGCGGGAGCGGTGCGACCGGGTTCGTGTCGGCCGTCGTGTTCTGGGGCGCGTGACACGCCACGCAACCGCCGCGGTGATACAGCCGCTCGCCGCGGGCGACCGCGGCCCTGTCCGGCATGACTCGACGGAACGTCACCGGTGCGGTCGACAGCAGGTAGTGCGTGAGCGCCTCCGCTGCGGCGGCCCGATCGGCCGGCGCCTTGACGTGCAGCACGTCCGGCATCGACGTCCCGGGCATCGTCTCGTGCGGCGCCGCGAGGTAGCGCTGGAGCCACTCGCCGGTCACCCGGGTCCCGATTCCGGTGAGCCGCGGCCCCGTCTTCGGGGAAAGCCACGCCGCCTGTTTACCGGTCGCGGCGTGGCACGCGGTGCAGTTCAATTCGCCAAGCAGCACGCGCCCGGCGGCTTCGCCTGGCGCGTCAGCGGCGGTGACGGCCCGCGGCGCGGACGCCGCCACCCGCAGCACGAGACACACCACCACGACGCCAACAGCGCGCGAACGTGTCATGAGCGCAGGCTCCATCCCGGTCCATCGCGACGGCGCTCCGTCATTTCCGCGCGCCGAGCGCGTACACGGCGTGCTCGGTGCGCACGTAGATCGCGTCGGCGGCCAGGGCCGGGGTGGCCAGGACTGTCTCGTTCATCGAGCTCGTGGCCAGGATCTCGAAGTCGCGCCCGGCCCGAATCGTGAAGATGTCCCCCTCTTCGCTGCTGATGTAGATGTGGCCGTCGGCGGCAATCGGAGACGCCGTGTAGCCGCCCGCCGCGATCCGCTTTTGGTAGATCTGTTGGCCCGTACGCGGTTCGAACGTTGTCAGCACCCCGTGGGTCGACAACACATACAGGATGCCCCGATACAGCAAGGTGTCGCCATATACGGGCCATCGCGCATGTTGCTCCAGGCGATCGCGCCACTTCGGGTGGCGCCGTCCTTGAGTGTCAGGTCGCCGCGAGATCCCGGCACCACGGCGTAAATCGGTTTGATGGGGTTGTATCCGTTGGCCACGAAGATGAGCCCCTCGCCGGCGATCGGCGTCGGCGTGGTGTTGGTCGAGCTGGGACCCAGGCGCCACAGTTCCTTGCCGGTCGCCGGATCATACCCTTGAATGTAGGGGGCGGCGTTGACGACCAACTCCGCGTCGGCGGCGCTTTTGACGATGGCGGGCGTGGACCATGAAGGATTCGCCTCCCGCTTCGTGCGCCAGACTTCGCGCCCCGAGGTCACATCGAGGGCGCTCACGTAGCCGCCCTCGAGCGAGTCACAGAGCACGATCACCAGGCCTCGATAGAGCACCGGCGAACTGGCCGTGCCCCAGGTGTACTCGGGGTTATTGTGTTTCCCGGCATGAATGACGCCGAGGGCTTTCTTCCACACGAGGTTGCCCTTGAAGTCGTAGCAGTAGACGCCTTCGGACCCGAACATCACCACCACGTGTCGCCCGTCGATCACTGGCGTGGCCGACGCGTAGCTGTTGTGGGGATGGCGCGGAATCGTCGGGGCGCCCTCGTGCGCCAGGCGATCCCACATCACGCGCCCGGTCCCCCGATCGAGCGCGTAGACGCGCCACTGGTGTGTCGCCTTGTCGGTCCGGAAATCCTGTTCCCCCTTGAGCACCGGCTCGAACACGGAATTCGGATCGCTGCTGATCGCCGACGTGACGAAGAGCAGATCTCCCCAGACGACCGGACTCGAATGCCCGAGCCCCGGTACCGGCGTTTTCCAGGTGACGCCGCGGCCGGTCCCGAGATCCCAGCTCACCGGTGGATGCTGATCGTCGGCGACGCCCAGACCCTGGGGACCGCGAAACTGGGGCCAGTTCTGCGCGGACAACACCGTACCGGCGACGATGGCGCACGCCACGCGGAGCAGCACACTGAAATGCCGGGTCGGTCCGATCAACACGCGTCCCTCCTCAGCCGGTTTCGGCGCCGCCGCACGCGCCGTGGCATGAGAGCGCTGAGAATACCATCGGAGCAAATGTTTCCGTGTCGTCCCCATCTGCCGGTGACAGTCGCCTCCCTGTCCAGTCGACCGATTGGGCTCTTCCCGCAGACCTGATCATCGCGTCCGCGATCCGTGACTGAATATACTGACACGCACGCGGGCCCGACCCCGCGCGGCACCATGACGAACAGAAAGAGAAGTTACCAGGCCACGCGCAAGCTGGTGGCCGAAGCCCTGGCTCCCGAGACGACCCCGG
>JANPCT010000946.1:0-1859 GCA_031431095.1 Acidobacteriota bacterium
GAGGCCAGCGTAGTGATCGCGGCGGCGTCGCCGCATCGCGCCGACGCCTGCGAGGCCAGCCGGTATGCGATCGAGCGCCTGAAACAGATCGCGCCGATCTGGAAGCATGAGCACTTCGAAGGCGGCGACGTGTGGATCGAAGGGGCGACGGCGGATCCGGCTGATGACGGCGCCCGCCGATCGGCCATGGAGCGCGCGTGCACGTAACCATCCGGCTGTTCGCGCGTCTGCGCGAGCTGGCCGGCGCCTCGGAACTGACGCGGGATCTGCCGGATGGCGCGGTCGCAATGGACGCGTGGCAGGCGCTGGTCGCGGACTTTCCGGCGCTCGCGGAACACACGCGGTCGATTTCCTGCGCCGTGAACGAAGACTACGCGCGGCTGACCGCCGCGCTCGGGGACGGCGATGAAGTCGCGTTCCTGCCGCCCGTGTCTGGTGGATAAGGTATGAACCCGGAGATGTTCGACAAGCTGACGTCGGTCGAGAACCGCTACGAACAGATGGCGGCCGAAATGGGCGACGCCGCCGTCCAGGCCGACAATGCCAAGTTTCGCGCCCACTCCAAGGCGGTGGCGGAGATGGCGCCGCTCGTCGAGGCATTCCGCGAGTACAAGCACGTCCTCACCCAGGTCGCCGAGAACGAAGAGCTCCTGAAGGAACCCGACATGCGCGAGCTGGCGCAGGAGGAGGGGAAGACCCTGGCGTCGCGCCGTGATGCCCTGCTCGGCGAGCTGAAAGTTCTCCTCGTCCCCAAGGACCCGAACGACGCCAAGAACATCATTCTCGAAATCCGCGCCGGCACCGGCGGCGACGAGGCGTCGCTCTTTGCCGCGGATCTGTTCCGGATGTATTCGCGGTTCGCCGAGCGCAACGGCTGGAAGATCGAGATGCTCTCGATCAACGACAGCGGCGCCGGCGGCCTGAAGGAAGTCGTCGCCATCATCGCGGGTCGGAACGTCTACAGCCGCCTGAAGCACGAGAGCGGCGTCCACCGCGTGCAGCGCGTGCCGGCCACCGAAGCCAGCGGCCGCATCCACACGTCGACTGCCACCGTCGCGGTGCTGCCCGAGGCCGAGGAAGTCGACATCCAGATCGACGCCAAGGATCTGCGCATCGACACCTTCTGCTCGAGCGGTCCAGGGGGCCAGAGCGTCAACACCACGTATTCCGCGGTGCGCATCACTCACCTCCCCACCAATACCGTGGTCTCGCAGCAGGACGAAAAGTCGCAGGTCAAGAACCGCGCCAAGGCGATGAAGGTCCTGCGCTCGCGGCTATACGAGATGGAGCTGCAGAAGCAGCAGGACGCGATCGCGAAGGATCGCAGGTCGCAGGTCGGCACCGGCGAGCGATCCGAGAAGATCCGCACTTACAACTACAAGGAGAACCGCGTCACGGATCATCGGGTCGGCTTCACGATGCATCAGCTCGACGCCGCACTCGATGGCGACCTGGAGGATCTGATCGACGCGGCCGTCGGCCACTTCACGTCCGAAAAGCTGAAGGACGCGACCGAGGGAGGCACGCCGTCCTGATGACGCTCGGCGAACGCGTCAGCCGCGCCCGCGCGGCGATTGCCGCCGCCGGCGTGCGGGCGGAGGACGCCGGATTCGATGCCGAAGTGCTCGCCCGCAGGATTCTTGGCTGCGATCGCGCCGGCTTCGTCGTCCGGCTGCGTGACCAGGAGCCGCAGGGGTTCGAAGAGGCATTCGAGGCCCTCGTCGCGCGCCGATGCCGCCGCGAGCCGGTCGCCTACATCGTCGGCGAGCGTGAGTTCTGGGGTCTGGCCTTCGAGGTAACCCCCGACGTCCTGATTCCCCGCCCCGAAACGGAGTTGATCGTCGAGGCGGCGCTCGAGC
>JANPCT010000947.1:0-4552 GCA_031431095.1 Acidobacteriota bacterium
ATCCTGTTCCAGCGCGAAGCCGCAAGCGCCACCCGCCAGTTGGGCTCCGAAGCCATGTGCGAGGGCGAAAGCTGCGTAAGTTTCAGGCGAATCAAGTGCATCGGCCCGGCCGAAACCGCCGAATTGACGCAAAACTGATAAAGCTTGGAATCCACCCGGTGATTTTCTGGCCCAACTCGGCCAAACCGACATGACCGGGATATTCCAGTCTATACTCTGATCATTGGACAGGAATGTCGGAAACAAGTTTGCCCATGCGGTGCAGCTTGAGCACGGCATAGACCGCCTCGTTCGCCGGTGTTGGCACCCCGAGCACGCGGCCGAACTCCACCACCTTCCCAGCGAGCCAATCGAGTTCGAGCCGGTTGCCGCGTTCGAGGTCATGCAGAAGCGATGCCTTGAAGGTGGGCGGAGATGACTCGGCGAATTTCATGCGGTCGTCGGCAAAATCAACCGGCAGCGTGGTCACGCCCCCGGCGACCTGTGCCGCCCAGTACTCGAGCTCCGCGAGCGCCGGCTCAGAGGCGGCGTACTCCGTGAGAAAGCGTGACCACCGCTGGAAGGAGCTCGTCCTGGCCGGCAGCGCCGCTCCGGCGCCGTCGGCGAGCTGCGCGCACAGCGACTGAAGATCCTCGATCAGGATGCGCCACGACACGCCGTCGATGACGAGGTGGTGCGCGACGATCAGCAGGCGCGCGTGCCGCGGCGCGCCGAGATCGAAATAGTGCGCGCGGATCAGCGGCCCGGACGCGAGGTCGAGACCGGCCTGCGCGGCCTGTGCGGCCGCCTCGATCGCCGCGGGCTGCGCGGCGGCGGGCACCGCCGTGAGGTCGTGCACCTGCACGAGGCTCTCGACGCTGTAGGCGCCGGGTTCGGCGTGTGCCTGCGTCCATGCGTCCGCGTGCCGGGCGAGGCGAAGCCTCAGGGCATCGTGGTGCTCGACCAGCTGGCGCATCGCCTCGCCGATGACCGCTGGCTCCACGCGGCGGCGCAGCTCGAACAGATTGGCCTGGTTGAAGTGATGCGCGTCGGGGATGGCCTGCTCGACGAACCAGTGCTGGATCGGCGTGAGCGGCACGTCGCCGGTCACCGGGCCCTGCGCCTCCTGCGACCCGCCGGTGGATTCGGCGACCAGCGCCAGCTCGGCGATCGTCTGATGCTGAAACATCTGCTTCGGCGAGAGCTTCAGCCCTGCCTGTGTCGCGCGCGCGATGATCTGGATGCTCTGGATCGAGTCGCCGCCGAGCGCGAAGAAGTTGTCGTGGATACCGACTTCCGGCCGGCCCAGGACCTGTGCCCAGATGGTGGCCAGCGTCTGCTCGACGGAGGTCCGCGGCGCGATGAAGGTCTCTTCCGTGTCGGGCTGCGCCAGTTCCATGGCCCGCAGCGCCGCGCGATCGACCTTGCCGTTGGGCGTCAGCGGCAGCGCGTCGAGCAGCAAGAACGACGACGGGACGAAGTACTCGGGCAGCCGCTGCTGCAGGTAGCCGCGCAACTGCGGGACCAGGTTGCGGATGCGGGTCGCCTGGAGCGGATTGTTGGTGTAGCGCGCCCAGGTGTCGTCGAGTTCCGCTGGTTCCGGCAGGTCGAGCGGGAAGAGCACGCCGCCGTCGTCCGCTGATGTGCGATCGAACAGCACGTCGTAGGCGCCGGTGCGCGAGCAGCGCGCCCAGCTGATCGCCACGCGGCATCCCAGTTCGGCCGCGAGCGCCCAGAGTTCCTCGGGATCGATCGCGCCGGACGGCCCCTGCCGCGATTCCGCGCGCAGCTCGTCCACCATGTGCAGGCGACCGCCGGCGAGCAGATCGGTGGCGTGGACGTCCTCGGCGCTCCGCGCGTTGGGGACGTTCAGCAGACCAAGGCGGCCGCCGCTGGCCAGCCGCTCGCGCACCGCAGCCACGGTCAGTTTATGCTCGCGCCAATCCAGCCACGGCGCCGAACCCCTGTCTTGCGCCTCGGCGCCGACGTAGAGAATAGCGTCGTAGCGGTACTTGGTCAGCTCGTTGATGGCTGTCCCGCGCTTCGGCGACACTCGCGCATGCGTCACTCGCGGCACGTGCCGTTTCATCGCGAAGAACAGCGCCGGATCGACAATCAGCTCCTGCTCCTGCTCCATGTGTTGGGTGACCCGCTCGCGTAACTGCGTCAGCGGGATCGAGCCCGGCGCCTGGTGCAGCTGCACCGAGGTGTGGAACGTCTCGAGCAGCGGGAAGTTGCGGACATCGCCGACGTAGAGATGTCCGCCAGGGGCGAGCACGCGCACCGCGCCCTTCAGCACGCGGACCAGGTAGTCGGCGTCGGGGAAGTACTGAACGATGGAGTTCAGCACGACGCAGTCGAACGATTCGGGCTCGAGTCCCTCGAAGTTGTCGGCCAGCCGTTCGAGCAGCGTCACATCGGGACCCGGCGACGGCAGCTGGCCGAGATGCCGCGTGACGTAGCCGATGGCGACTGCGGAGAAGTCGGTCGCCACGTAAGTCTCGCACGACGGCGCGATCCGGAACAGCAGCAGGCCGGTGCCGCAGCCGATCTCGAGCACGCGCCGCGGCCGCAGCGCCTCGATGCGCTCGACCGTCTGCTCGACCTGCTCGCGCATATCCGACTGCGGAATCGGCATGCCGGTGTAGGTGCTGTTCCAGCCCTGGATGTTGAAGCTCGGCTCCTCGGCGGCGGTAGGCTGGCCCTCGAGGTCGTCGTAGATGACCCCTTCGTAGACTTTCTGCCACTGGGTGACGCGATCGTCGCGCGACGGTTCCGCCGCATCCGCGGTCGGCGCCGCGGCATCCGCCTGGACGACATATGCGACGAGCCGCTTTTCTCCGGCCGCGCCCTCGCGATCGAGGACGACGGCCTGCGCCACGGCGGGATGCGCGGTGAGCACGCTCTCGATTTCGCCGAGCTCGACGCGGAAGCCCCGGATCTTCACCTGGTCGTCGTTGCGGCCGATGAACTCGATGCGGCCGTCCGCCAGGAAGCGCACCAGGTCGCCGGTGCGATAGAGCCGATCGCCGCGCCGGGCGCTGAAGGGATCGGGAATGAACCGATCCGCCGTGACGTCCGGGCGGCGCAGGTATCCGCGCGCCAGGCCGGCGCCGCCGATGTAGAGCTCACCGGGAACGCCGATCGGCACCGGGTTGAGCCGCGGGTCGAGCACGTAGGTTTCGGTGTTGCTGATCGGCCCGCCGATCGGCACCGAACTCCACGCCGGACCGACGGGCGGAATCGGATAGCAGCAGGCGAAGGTGGTGCTTTCCGTCGGCCCGTAGCCGTTGATGATCTGCGTGTGCGGCAGCCGCTCCTGCGCGCGGCGCACGTGCTGGAGCGACAACGCTTCGCCACCGATCAGCAGCTGCCGCAGTCCGGCCAGCGCCTCGGGCGCTTCGTCGATGATGACGTTGAAGAGCGACGACGTCAGCCACATCGTCGTCACGCCCTGCGCGCGCAGCACGTCGCCCAGCTCCGAGGGCGTGGGCACGCGGTCGGGATAGACGACGCACGTGCCGCCGTGCAGCAGCGCGCCCCAGACCTCGAACGTCGAGGCGTCGAAGGTCACCGGCGCCAACTGCAGCAGGCGCTCCGCCGGCGACAGCTGCACGTAGTCGACGCCGTAGACCAGCCGGAGCACACCGCGCTGGCGCACTTCGACCCCCTTCGGCACGCCTGTCGATCCTGAGGTGTAGGTCACGTAGGCGAGATGCTCGGCAGTCACCTCCGTGTCCGGGTTGGTCTCGGGTGACGCGGCGATCTCCGGCCAGTCGCTATCGAGCCGCACGATCGCGGCGCCGGACGGCGGCAGCGCCGGCACCAGCCGCTCCTGCGTTAGCAGCACGGGGACCTGCGTGTCAGCCAGCATGAACGCGAGCCGGTCCGCCGGATACTGCGGATCGAGCGGGACGTAGGCGCCGCCGGCCTTGAGGATGGCGACGAGCCCGACGATCAGTTCGAGCGATCGCTCGACGCAGAGCCCGACCAGCACGTCGGGGCCGACGCCCCGTGCACGCAGGTGCCAGGCGAGCTGGTTGGCGCGGCGATTCAACTCCGCGTAGGTCAGCGACTCGGCCCCGAAGATCACTGCGGTGGCCGCTGGAGCGAGCGCGGCCTGACGTTCGAACTCGCGCGCGATGGACGACTCCGCCGGGTAGGGGGCGTCGTGGCGGGAGAAGGTGTCGAGCACGAGGCGCTCTTCCGCGCCCGTCATGATCGGCAGCCGCGAGATGCGGCGTTCCGGCTCGGCGGTCGCGGCGGCGAGCAGGGCGCGATAGTGATCCGAGAGGCGCGCGATGGTTGACGCGTCGAACAGGTCCGTACTGTAGAAGAACGTGAGCGACAGGAGGCCGCGGAAATCCCAGACATGGACTTCGAGGTCGAACCGCGTCGCCGTCGTTTCCATCGGCTGGAGCTGCAGCGTCAGGCCGGGCAGCTGGAGCTCGCTGCGCGACGCGTTCTGCACCGCGAAGATCACCTGGAACAGCGGGTTCTGCCCGAGATCGCGATCCGGCTGCAGCTCTTCGACGAGCTTCTCGAATGGCAGGTCCTGATGATCGTAGGCGCC
>JANPCT010000948.1:0-6316 GCA_031431095.1 Acidobacteriota bacterium
GGCCGTCTCCTCGCCGGCAGCGACGGGCGAATCCTCGACCTCACGGAGGGCGATCCCGATGCTGGCGAGGTGATCGTCGATGCGGGCAAGCACCGCCTGCCATTCCTCGTGCGTCGCCGGCCGCTGCGAGAGCGCGATGTCGAGAGCGGCCAGCTCGCGCGCGAGTCCAGGACCCGACGGGGCGCCCGGAGTTCCGGCCGCGCGCCTCAGGCACTCTTTGCACAGCCGCAGGGCGTCGCGCATTCCGTCGAGGGCGCGCACGTGAATGCGCGGGTCGCGGGCGAGTTGCAGCAACCCCATGCGGGTCGCCAGCAGGTAACCGGCGAGGTTGCCGCTGTCCACGCTCGAAACGTAAGTCGGGACCAGCGGCGCCAGCGTGCGCGTGTCATACCAGTTGTACAAGTGACCGCGGTAGCGCTGAAGATTGAGCACCGTTCCGAGGGTCGGCTCCAGCCGCGCGATCACGGCGGAGGCGCTCAGGTATCCGAAGTCGTACGCGGCGAGGGTCGAGACGAGCTGCAGGCCGATGTTCGTGGGTGACGTCCGATGGGCGATGCGGTCGGCGCGGTCTTCCTGATAGTTGTCGGGGATCAGCCAATGATCCGCAGCCGTGAACAGCTCTTCGAAGAAGAGCCAGGTACGACGCGCGATCATGCGCAGCACCGCGCGCTGGTGGCCGTCAATCCTCTCGCGTGTGTCCGCGCTCGGCCGTCCAGTGAAGAGCACGAAGCCTGGAGAGAAGAACCACAGGAGGATGAACGGCAACGCAACCGGCAGGCGGGCCGGCGCCGTCGTGCTGACGATCAACAGCATGGCTGTCGCCAGCACCGGCGTGAGCCACATGGCCCGAAGCACTGTCGCGAGCGTGGACTTCATGCGGGCCACGCGATCGGCGGCGACCCACTCGAGCAGGTGCCGCCGCGTCACCAGCAGGCGCCACAGCGTGCGGCTGATGGCGTCGAGCATCACTCCGGCCTGATGAAGCTGCAGCGCCGCCCACATGAATACCTGCTGTGCGGTCAGCACGACGCCTGGGCGCTCGGCGGCGATGTGCATGCGGAACGACACGCCGCGAACGCGGGAGGATGCCGACCGCGCCACTTGCGCCAAGATCGGGAAACCGAGGATGAGGAGCGGGAGCGCCGTCCATGGCAACGGCCCCCCAGGAAGCACGGTCCAACCGGCGAGGAGCAGGATCACCAGCGACGGCGCGAGCACGCTGCGGCGCAGGTTGTCGAAGATCTTCCAGCGCGCAGTGGCGGGCAGGACGTTGCGGACCGTGCGGCCGCTGGCAACCGGCACAGTGGGCCAGATCCAGCGCGCGATCTGCCAGTCGCCGCGCACCCACCGGTGCTGCCGCGAGGCGAACGCCAGGTATTGCGGTGGGTAGTCGTCAACGAGCTGGATATCCGTGCACAGCGCCGTCCGCGCGTACGAGCCCTCGAACAGATCGTGACTGAGCAGCCGATTCTCGGGAACGCGCCCCTCCAGTGCCGCTTCGAAGGCCTCGACGGCGTAGATCCCCTTGCCGACGTAGCTGCCTTCGTGAAACAGATCCTGGTAGACGTCGGAGAAAGCGGTGGTGTACGGGTCGATGCCGACATGTCCGGAGAAAATCCTTGCGAACGGGGTCCGGTTGGCGCTGACGAGATCGACACCAACCGCGGGCTGCACGACACCATAGCCCTCCGTGACCCGTCCGAGCGCCGGATCGAAGCGCGGCCGGTTCAACGGGTGCGCGAGCGTGCCGATCAATTGCGCCGCGGCGTTCATCGGCAGCTGGGTGTCGGAGTCGAGTGTGATGACGTATCGCACGGTGGGCAGGACGGCGAGATCGCCGTGGGTCACGACGAAGCTCGTGTCGTTGACGCCGCGCAGCACGCGGTTGAACTCGACGAGCTTGCCGCGCTTGCGTTCCCATCCCATCCAGCGGCGTTCAGCCGGGTTCCACTGCCGCTTGCGATGAAAGAGGAAGAAGCGTCCACGCCCGTAGCGCGCGTTCAACTGCTCGACGCCGTCGCGAGCCTGCGCCACCAGCGCGTCATCTTCCGGGAGCGCCTCCGCGCCGGCATCCGCGAAGTCGGTCAGCAGCGCGAAGTGCAGGTTGTCGTGGCGGTTGCCGAGGAAGCGGACCTCGAGATCGTCGACGAGCTCCTCGACCCGCCTTTGCGACGTGATCATCGCCGGCACGACGATCATCGTGCGCAGGTCCGCCGGGATGGTCTCGAGCTCCAGCTTCGGGAGTGGCCGCGGCGGCACCCGGCTTGTGAGCAGCAGGTGCAGGATGCTGATGGCCAGCTCGCTGACCGGAACCAGCAACAGGAGCGCTATCCAGATCAGGTCTTTCGCATCCGCCCCCTGCCGATCGGCATAGCGCAGGAGGCTGAAGATGCCGACCGCGGTCATCACCACGATCGTCCCGAGATAGCCGAGCGCCGGGTGGCCGAAGAAGAAGCGCGCGAATCGCTCCGTCGTGGTGGGTGGATAGTGAATGGCCTTTTCGAGCTCGAAGCGGCCGCGGGAGATCAGGTAGTAGCCGACGTGGTGACGTCGATCGTGGCCGGGATCGTGCTGCCGGGAATGCGCCGCGCGCTCGACGACGGTTCGCGCCACGGTCATTTCCGGCATTCCTGCCCGCCGGGCGAGCCCCTCGACGGCATGGCGATAACGATCGCGCGTCGGGAAGTCCATCTGCGCATACGCGCCCGCAGGGTCCTCGCGCAGGATCCGCTCGACCAGGCTGGTGCGCTCGAAGAAGACGGTCCAGTCGATTGAGGAGAGCAGCCGCATGCTGGTGATGACGTTGCCGATCGCCAGCTGATCGGCCGCCTCGCGCTGATGCTCGATCCGCAGCATCTCCTCGGCCGAATCGTTCTGGGCCTCGAGCGCGCGATGCAGCGTCTGCGAGAACGTGGCCGCCGTTGCCGGCTGATCGCGCAACCACTGGAGCAGTTCGACAACGAAGGCCGGTGCGAGCCGCCGATCCTTGTCGCGACCGCTGTCGAGGATCGGCGTAATGGACCGTTCGTCCCACTGTCGCATCGACGACAGAGTCGGGTGCCACGCTCGCGCTTCGGCGCGGAGCCGCCGCGCCTCGAGGACTCCCTCGGCAAGCCGGTGCAGCTCCTCGACCAGACTGAGCCGGAGCATGATCGGCACCGCCCAGATCTCTCCCATGCTGAGGGTCGAGGTCCGCTGATACGCCAGGGTGAAGTCGACGATCGTCCCGAGATCGATCCGCCCTGCGGTATGCGTGATCAGCTCGCGCGCGAGCAAATAGACCCGCGGATATCCCTTGGACGGCCCATGAGCAAGCTTCGGCAACTCGAGGTAATACTTGCGGGGCAGGTGCTGCTGGACGTCCCGCACCTGGTCCTGGACGACGTGATGATTGTCACGGAGCCATTCTTCGGAGCCGACCGGCTGTTCGTCCGGACGCGCCTCGGCCGACAGAAAGGCATATGCCTCGTCCAGTCGCGCGCCGCTTTCTTCCAGCTTCGGGAGCAGTGGACGCGCGCGGCTGGGACCCTCCGAGACGACGTGGGTGGCGGCAATCCGTGCCGCGTGCGTCTCGAGCTGGCTCGTGGTGAAGACTTCGGTGGGCGGCAGTTCAATCGCCGGATCAGCGGTGGTCACGTGCAGCCATTATGACAGCGAGGGACGACGGTCGATTCCGGCGTAATTGACGGGCTGCCATCTGCTTCGACCCGGCATTGCTCCGCCAGCCACAGTCCTTCCGACAGCGGCGCCGCGAGCCCGGCGCCCAAGGCTGGAGTCCCGCTGACCATCGACCGATAGATGACTGAACGAAGACCTACGGCTCCATGAAGATTCTTCACATCGCACAAGAGCGCAGCGCGGCGTCGAAGACTGCGCGTGCCGTTCACGGAATTGCACAGAATGTCGCGCTGACGTGGGCACAGACGCCGGGGTCCGCCCTCGAGTGGCTGCAGGACAACGACGACACGGCGGCGGTCATTGTCCGGCTGCACGCCCAGGGTTGCGGGCCATTCGTCCAGCAGCTCCGTGGGCTCGGTCTGACGACGCCGGTCGTGGTCGTGGCCGGATCGGAACGGCTCGAACCGGCACTGGATGCGTTCAACTCCGGCGCGGACGGATACGTGGTGGCGGGACCGTCCCTCGAATCGAACCTGCTTCCCACCGTGACCGCGGCCATCGAACGCGAGCGCACCCGCCGGCAACTCCTCACCCAGCCAGTGGCCGGGCGCGTGGCAGGGCGTGAACGCGAAGAGCAGCGACCCGCCGACGCCGCCGAATCACTCCGCCCGGTGGAACAGCGCAACACATCCGGATTGGCCGCCTCCGCGCGGCGCGCTGACGCCGTGGGCCCGCACCCGGTGTCCCTGGCGCGCGAAACCAGAATCTGCGTGGCCCTGCAGGAAAGACTCTTCGAGCTGGAGAGGGCACTCCCTGAGGCTGCCGCCCGAGCCGCAGTGGAGCTGGCCGCCGCCGTGACCGCCCGGAAACACGCCGAGGAGCGCACCGCCGCCGTCCTCGCTGCCGCGCAGGCGCGCGAGGCGCAACTCCTCGATCAGCTCAGGACGGAATCCGAGGCGCGAGTGGCGCTCGAACGCAATCTCACGGCCACCCGCATCGAATCCGTCCGCGGGCGGAATCGGTCCGCGCGCGTCATCTCCGCCCATCGTCGACGGTCTCAAGAGCACAAGCGGCAGTTCGAGACGCAGCTCAACGCGCAGTGGAGAGATGCCGAACGCGAGCTTCGCGCCAGGGCCGAGGAGATGCGGCAGCTTCAGTCGGAACACGAGACGCTTCGCGGTCATCTTGCCCCGGCGCAGAACCAGGTCCAGGATCTGCACGAGACGATCGAACAGGAGCGTCGGGCACACGAATGCGCGCGGTTGACGGCCGCGTCGGCGCTTCACCGGGTCGAGGCCGAGTATGGCGACATCCGCCAGTCGTTCGATCAGCTGCAGTCCGCGTTCGAGGCGCTCGAAGAGAGCGCCTGGGAGCACGCGGCGGCGCGCGCCAGTCTCGAGACGGCCGTCGCCGATCGCGACGGGCAGTTGAGCGCCCAGGCGGAGCGCCACCACGTTGCGGAACAGATCGCGCAGGATGCGCTCGCGGAACTGCAACAGACGCTCCGGCAGGCACTCGACGCGGGCGGCGCCGAGATCGCGCGGCTGCAACAGGAGATCGACGCGCTGCGCCGGGAGCTGGGCGCCACGCGGACGCACGCTCAGGCGCTGCGCGGCGTCGCCGAGCGCGTCCCCGATCTCCAGGCGCAACTCGAACGCAGCCAGAACGAGGGACGCCGGCATTTCGAGCGCGCACCGTACGCACTGTGCCGATGCTCGCCGAGCGGCGCGATCACCGACGCCAATCATTCATTCGTCACCTTGCTCGGCTATCGGCGTGTCGACGACGTGCGAAGCATGGCTTTCGTGTCAGCGGCATTCGACACCGCGGGCGATCTGGGCTGGCTGCTCGAACACGCGCGGACGACGCGCAAGACAGAGACGGTGGAGACGCAGTGGAAGAGCCGGGACGGCCGTCGTCTCGTCGTCCGGCTGCAGGCATTCGCCACCGCGACGGGTTCAATCGAGATCGTCGCCGAAGACGTCACGGATGTCCGTGCGCTCGAAGACCGCCTCCGCCAGGCACAGCGAATGGAGGCCGTCGGACGGCTGGCCGGGGAGGTCGCCGTCACCTGCGACGCGCTGCTCGGCGACGTCGCGCGCGGCGCACAGGAGTGGCTGGGCCGGATCGGCGGCGACGACGCGATGCGGCGCCACGCCGAACGCCTGTTGACCGACGTGACGAGAGCGGCGGGTTTCCTGAGGCAGCTCGGGATCTACGGCGACGAGCAGGTGCGAGCGCTCGAGCCCGTCAGCGCGCAACGCGTGCTGCGGGATCTCGCCCCAGTGCTGAAACGTCTCGTCGGCGACGAGATAGCGCTGGTGCTGCCCAAGTCGGCCGGTTCTTTCAACGTGGACGTCGATGCGGCGCGGCTCGAGCGGGTGCTGATAAACGTGGCCGGCTACGCGCGCGAGCGAATCCCTGCGGGCGGACAGGTGAGGATCGACCTCGCCACGACCGCGGTCGGCCGCAAGTTCGTCGCCCGATATTCCAACGTCCGTCCCGGCGATCACGTCCTCATCACGGTGACGGAGATTCCGGCGGCCGCCGAACTCCGCGGCGACCGCGATCGGAGTCCACGATCCTCAGGGAAGCCCGGCGTCGATCCACTGCTTGAGCCCGGCAATGGGCCAAATTGGTTTCCCTTTGACCCTGAAATCCTTTATGAGATTAAAGTAGACAATAACAACGATGCTGT
>JANPCT010000949.1:0-4868 GCA_031431095.1 Acidobacteriota bacterium
CAGCTGGCGCCGCCCACCGCGCGGGCGCTCTCCCGCGCGATCACTCAGGTGGAATCGTCGTTCGACGATCGGATGGAACGCATCGGATCGTTCGGCGGTGTGGGCGATCAGTTGAATGGCTATTACGTCGCTGCCGGGAATCCCGGGTACTTCAACGAAGATCTGTCGCGCTACCGCGCCTTGTCCGCCGCCGACATCCAGGCGATGGCGACGCGCTTCCTTCCACTCGACAAGCGTGTCGAGCTCGTCGTGGAGCCGGTGAAATGAGGGCACAACGATGGCCGGTGATGCTCGCCGCGCTATGCGCGATCGCCCTGTCCGCGATTTCCGCCCAGCAGGAGCCCGACCGCTCGAAGCCGCCGGGGCTCGGCCCCGTCCCGGCGCTGAAGCTGCCTGCCGTCGAGAAGCGCGCGCTGTCGAACGGGCTGGAGGTCTGGATCATGGGCGTGCACAAGGTGCCGACCGTCCACATCGAGCTCGCAGTGCGCGCCGGAATCGCCGCCGATCCGGCCGGCAGGTTCGGGCTGGCCAGCCTCGCCGGCGACATGCTGGACGAAGGCGCGGGGAGCCGCAATGCCCTCGAGATCGCGGATGCCATCGATTTTCTCGGCGCCGATCTGACGACCGCCGGTTCGATCGACGCCTCGTTCGTCGATCTGCACGTCCCGGTGTCGAGGCTGGGCGACGCGCTTCCGATCATGGCCGACGTCATCATGCGCCCGTCGTTTCCAGATGGCGAGTTGCAGCGGCTGCGGGACGAACGGCTGGCGTCTCTCCTCACCATTCAGGATGATCCCGAGCAGTTGATTCAAGCGGCGTTCCCCATGATCGTGTTTGGCGAGACGCACCGGTTCGGCGCTCCGATCATCGGGACGCCGGCGTCGCTCAAGGCGATCACCGCCGCCGACCTGCAGGCTTTTCATGCGGCGAACTACCGGCCCGACAATGCGGCATTGATTGTTACCGGTGACGTCGCCGCCGACAACATCATGGCGATGCTGGAGCGTGCGCTCGGCGCGTGGAAAGGCTCCCCACCGCCGCGGCCGCAACCGGCAGCCGGCGCTCCGCAACTCACCGCGCGCCGCGTCTACCTGATCGACAAGCCGGGCGCCGCGCAGTCGCAGGTGCGCATCGGATGGATCGGAGCGGCTCGCGCCACGCCCGACTACTTCGCCCTGCGTGTCCTCAACACGATCCTCGGTGAGGCTTTCACCTCACGCCTGAACAACAATCTTCGCGAGGTGCACGGCTATGCCTACGGCGCGGCGTCGCGTTTCGACCTGCGTCTGAGCCCTGGCGCGTTCTACGCGGCCGCGGGAGTACAGACCGACAAGACGTCGGAGGCGCTCAAGGAGTTCTTGATCGAGCTGACCCGCATCCACGAACCGGTCGCGCCGGCGGAGCTCGACAAGGCGAAGAACTACCTCGCCCTGCAGATGCCGCGCAGCTTCGAGACGACGCGCGGAACCGCGAGCGCGCTCGCGCAGGCATTCATCTACGATCTGCCGGCCGACTACTACACCACGTATGGCGACCGAGTCCGCGCGGTGACCGCGGCCGACGTGAAGCGCGCCGCCGACAAGTACATTCAGCCCGACAAGTTCGCGGTAGTGATCGTCGGAGATCGCAAGGTCATCGAGCCGGGCGTCAAGGCGCTCAACCTCGGACCGATCACCTTTCTCGACCCGTCCAGCATCCTGAAGTAGGACCGCGCCTCGAGCCTTATATGCACCTGGATTTCCGCGAACTGCTTCGCTACACGCAGGAAGAGCGCGACAAGTGGCGGACGTGGTTCACGGCGCACCCGGACGCGCTCGAAGTGGAGGTCCAGCCGGGAGGCCGCTACTTGACCGTCGGCGCGCTGATCGATCACATCTTCCTGGTCGAGCGCCGGCATCTGCAGCGGTTGCGCAGCGCGGTCCCGGACGGTGAGACCGGGTTGAGCGGCCGCCATGCGCCGCCGCTCTTCGACTACGGCGCATCGGTCCGCCGCGAGCTCGATCAGTTCGTGTCAGAGCTCGACGAGGAGGTCGCCGACGAGCCGCGCACCTTCACCGTGCAGAGCGGCGGTGATTTCGTGCTCACCCCGCGCAAGCTGCTCTTTCACTGCCTGCTCCATGAAATCCGGCACTGGGCGCAGATCGCGTTGTCGGTGCGGCGCGCCGCCCTCGAGCCGCCAGGCAATCATGATCTGTTCTATTCGAAGGCGTTGAGGTAGCCGCTCGAGCCGACTCCGCGTCAGCGCGTGCCGGCCGGCGTCATACGATCTCGCGCAGAACGGCCTCGGTCACGTCCGCGGTCTTCGCCCGGCCGCCGAGATCCGGCGTGCGCGGCCCGTTTCCGGCCAGCACGCTCTCGATGGCCCCGACGATCAGGTCGTGCCCTTCGGGAACGCCGAGATGATGCAGCATCAGCGCGCCCGCCCAGATCGCACCGATCGGGTTGGCGATCCCCTGACCCGCGATGTCGGGTGCGGACCCATGGATTGGCTCGAACATCGACGGGTGCTTCCGCTCGGGATTGATGTTGCCGCTCGGCGCGATGCCGAGGCTCCCCGACACCGCCGCGCCAAGGTCGGTGAGAATGTCGCCGAACAGGTTGGACGCGACGATGACGTCGATGCTGCCCGGGTCGGTGACCATCCGCGCGGCAAGCGCGTCGACGTGATACTTCCGCCACGACACCGAGGGGTAGTCCCTGGCGACGCGGTCGAGAACCTGGTCCCACAGCACCATGGAGTAGTTGAGCGCGTTGGACTTCGTTGCGCTGGCCAGCAGCTTGCGCGGCCGCCGCATCGCCGTCTCGAACGCGAATCGCGCGATCCGCTCGATGCCGCGATCGGTGAAGACGCTGACCTGCTGGGCGACTTCGTCCGGAGTTCCGGCGTGCAGACGTCCGCCAATGCCGCCGTACTCCCCCTCGGAGTTCTCGCGGACGCAAATCATGTCGATGTCGGCCGGCTGGCGTCCGGCAAGCGGCGTCGTGACGCCGGCGACCAGGCGCATCGGCCGCAGGTTCACGTATTGATCGAAGCGTTGCCGGATTGGCAGAATCAGCTGCCAGACCGAGATGTGATCGGGGACCGACGGGTCGCCGATGGCGCCGAGATAGATCGCATCGAAGTCCTGGAGCCGCTCGAACCCGTCCTCGACCATCATGCGGCCGTTGGCGCGGTAGAAGTCGCAGCCCCAGGGGAACTCGACGAACTCGACGCCGGCGCCGCACGCCGCCGCCGCTTTCTTCACCACCGCGATCCCCGCGGGAATGACCTCTTTACCGATGCCGTCGCCGGCTATCACTGCTACTCGTGCCATATCCTCGATCCTGTCACACCGGCTGCGGCCGGGAAAACATCGCCGTCACAAGTAGGAAGGCGGCCGCCGCCGCGGCGAGCCCCCACATCGCGGGAGTGAGTCCGCCAATCGCCGCACCGTCGTGCCACAGTTGCGCGGCGACGACGGCGACGACGCCGCCCGCAATCGCGGCGAGCGCGTCGAGCGCGGTCGAACGCCGCAGATAGAGGCCGGCGATCACCGGCACGAACAGGCTCACTCCGAGCAGGGTGTAGAAGATCGCGAGCGCTTCGACGACATCCTTCGCCACGCTCAGCGCGACACCCACCGCGAGGATGGCGCCGGCGACTGACGCGAGCCGCGCGGCGGTCACCACCTGCCGGTCGGTCGCGCCTGGATGCAGGAAACGTTTGTAGACGTCCTGCGAGAAGGAGGTTGCGAGCATGAAGAGGAGCGCGTCGGCGGCGCTCACCTCCGCGGAGAAGATCGCCGCGAGGCCCAGGGCGCCGACCCAGAACGGCAGATCGTGCATGAACAGGGTCGGCAGCGCCAGGTCGCCGCTGGCAAGGCCTGGATGCTTCACGCGCGCGATCATTCCGAGCACCGGGGGAATCGCGGCAAACAACAAGAGCACGAGCGCGTTCACGCCGACCCCGATCCGCACCGCTCGGTCGTTCTTCGCCCCATAGACCTTCTGCAGCAGCCCGGGAGACACGATGAAGGCGGGCATGACGATGGCGACGTAGATCCACCCCGAGCTGCCGTTGCGCCACAGGCTCCACGACCCGGAATCCGGGATCGCGGCGTGCAGGCCGGCAAATCCGCCGGCCGCGCCGAGCGCCAGCGGCAGCGCAATCGCGAACCCGGCCAGCTTGACCGTCAGTTGCACCACGTTGACGATCACCGACGACTTCAGCCCGCCGGCGGCGAAATACGTCGTCGCCACGACCGCGCCGATCAGGCACGACACCCAGCGTTCGAGCCCGATCACGGTGCCGAGCACCGCCGCCATGCCGAGCAGCTGTCCGGAGAGGATGGCGACGGTGCCGGCCCAGAGCAACAGCGCGATCGTCGCGCGGACGCGGCTGTCGTAGCGCCACTCGAGGAAGTCGCCTACCGTCTTGAGATCGTGGCGTGCCGCGAGCTGCCGGATGCGTGGCCCAACCCAGAGAGCGAGCGCGACGGAGCCGAGTGCGGCGGAGCCGACCCACCACCAGGCGGACAGCCCGTCGCGGTAGCCGCGCGCCGCCGCGCCGATCGTCGATCCACCGCCGATGTTGGCCGCCAGCAGCGTCGTCGCGAGCAGCCCGGGGCCCAGCGATCGCCCGGCGACGAAGAAGTCACTCGATCCCTTGAGCCTGCGGGCGACCCACAGCCCGAGCGCAATCTGCCCGAGCGAATAGCCGACGATGATGACCAGGTACGCCATGCGGAAACTGCGCAACGTAGTGTATCCCCGACGCCGCTGGGACGGCGTAGACTGGACGCATGAAGACGATCGTGCTCGCCGCCGCGGGCGGCCTGGCGCTGGCGGCACTCGCGGCGGCGCCGCAGACGCCGCCGCACAGCGCGCCG
>JANPCT010000950.1:0-3236 GCA_031431095.1 Acidobacteriota bacterium
CGAGGTCGGCAGCAGCGATGCCGCGCCCGGATGGCTGAAGACGACGACGCGGAACGCGTGCCTCAACCATCTGTCGCGTTACCGCGCGCGCTGGCAGTTCTTCAGCGAGCTGACGCGTCCGGATCATGCGGGGGGAGCCGACTACGCCGACACGCTCGTGTCCCCGATCTCGCACGTGCTCGATCTCGAGCGCGCCGAATTGAACGAGTCGGTCGAGCGCGGACTGCGCGCGCTGCCGGACCACCAGCGCGTGCCGCTGGTCCTCTTTCATTTCGAGGAATTGACCTACCAGGAAATCGCCGCCGCGCTCGGGGCGACGGTCGGCAAGGTCAAGACGGACATCCACCGCGGCCGCGAAGCCCTCAGGCGGCTGCTGCCGGACCGGCCATGACACCAGAAGATCTGGAACGCCTCGCCCATGGTGAGCTGCGCCGGCTGCCGGCGCCACGCGCGCCGCACACGCTGCTGCCGCGCGTGATGGCCGCAGTGCAGGCATGGGCCGGGCGGCCGTGGTACTCGCGCGCTTGGTTCACGTGGCCGCTCGGCTTGCAGGTCGCGTCGGCTGCCGCGCTCGTGCTCCTGATCACCGGCGGCGTGATGCTGGCGCCGCTCGCCCAGGCGGCCGCGTCGAACGCGATCACCGCGGTTCGGATCGTGGCGACCGGCGGAGCCGACGTCGCACGGCCGCTCGAAACGACGGCAAGCAGCGCGCGCATTCTGTGGCGCACCCTGCTCGAGCCGCTCGCCAGCTACGTGCTCGTCGTCGTCGTGCTCATGTTTCTCGCGTGCGCCGTGTTCGGGACGGCGCTCAATCACGTGGTCATCGAAAGGGCGGAACAGAGATGAAACGAATGCGCGCCACAATCGCGATTGCATGGCTTGCCGCGATGGCGGCCGTGACCACTCTCGCCGCGGCGCAGGTCGTGGAGGCGCCGCCACCGCAGGCGGAGCAAATCGAGCCGATCCGCTGGAGCTATCCGGTCGTCCGGATCGGGCAGAACTATACGCTCAAGGCGGGCGAAGCCGTCCGCCAGCTGACGGTCATTTTTGGCGACGCGACGATTGAAGGCCACGTCGACCGCGACGTCGTGGTCGTACTCGGCAGCGCGCGGCTGGCGAGCACGGCGGAGATCGACGGATCGCTGGTCGTCGTCGGCGGCAGCGCACAGGCGTCAGAAGGGGCGAAGGTCCGGGAGGATGTGTTCGTCGGCGGGGGCGGGTTCGATACGCCCTCGGGATTCACGCCCGGAGGGACCTATGTGGCGATCGGGTCCACGCTGCTCGGCGGCTACCTGCAGGATCTCATGCCGTGGCTGACGCGCGGGCTCCTGCTGGGACGCCCAATCGTGCCGTGGCTGCCGTGGGTCTGGACGATCGCGGCGCTCTTCTTCCTCGTGAACCTGCTGCTCAACGTGGTGTTCGACACGCCGGTGCGGGCGTCGACGGTGACCCTCCGCGCGACGCCGCTGTCAGCCTTCATGACAGGACTGCTCGTCATGCTGCTCGCCGGACCGGTGTGTCTGCTGCTCGCCGTCTCGGTGATCGGCATCGCGGTGGTGCCGTTCGTTCTCTGCGCGCTGCTGATGGCGGCGCTGCTCGGCAAGGTCGCCTTCGCGCGCTGGATCGGCATGAGCGTCGTCCAGCAGGAGGACCCCGCCAGCCGCAGCCAGTCGACGCGTTCGTTCCTCCTCGGGTCCGCCATCATGTGCGTGTGCTACATGATTCCAGTCGTCGGGTTCGTGACGTGGACGATGGCCGGGGTGTTCGGGCTGGGGGCGTCCATGCTGGCGTTCCTCAGCGCCTACCGGCGAGAGAACCCGAAACCGCCACGCAAGGTCAAGCTCCCCGTTTCTCCAGAGGTCGTTCCGCCCGCACCGGTCGAGTCCGACGCTGAGCCCGCGCCGGCGATGGCAGCAGAGGCTCCGCCCTCCGTCGCCTATTCCGTGGCCGCCGCCGCGGCAGACGAACCGTTGTACTCCGCCGTCACAGCTCCAGCCGCGCCGGCGCAGGCGGCGATCGCGTCGGAACTACTGCTGCTGCCGCGCGCGACGTTCATGGAACGCCTCGCCGCCTTCGCGCTCGACGTGGTCCTGATCGTGATCGCGGTGCAGGTATTCAACTTCGATCAGCAGGGGGCACGCATCGGCTTTCTGCTGGCGCTCGCCTATCACGTCACCTTCTGGACGCTGAAGGGCACGACGCTCGGCGGGATCATCTGTCAGCTGCGCCTGGTCAGAGTCGACGGCGCGCCCGTGGGTTTTCCCGACGCGCTCGTGCGCGGGCTCACCGGCATCTTCTCGCTCGCCGTGCTCGGTCTCGGATTCCTGTGGATTCTGAAGGATCCCGATCGCCAGGCCTGGCACGACCGCGTCGCCGGCACCTACGTCGTGAAAGTGCCGCGCAACTGGCCAATCTAGTCCGTCCGACGGCCGTCCGTTGTAGGATGCGCGGATGCAACTGGCACTCGTCGTCCTTGTCGCGGCGGCTTTCCTGGCGCTCGCGGAAAGCGCCGCGGCCCCGGTGACGACGGCGTCGGGATTCGTCAGCGGGATCCCGGGACGTGATGCCGCCATCACGGTATTCAAGGGCATTCCCTTCGCCGCGCCACCAACGGGACCGCGGCGCTGGCAGGCACCGGCAGCCGCCACATCGTGGCCGGGCGTACGGGTCGCTGACACGTTCTCGCCCAGTTGCATCCAGACGATCGTCACCGAGAAAAAGCCGTGGACTTACGAGTTCATGGCGCATGGCGACATCAGCGAGGACTGCCTGTACCTCAACGTCTGGAGCCCGGACGTGTCCGCGCGAACCCGGCGGCCCGTGCTGATCTACATCTACGGCGGCGGCAATGTCGAGGGCTCGGGATCCGTGCCGGCGTACGACGGTGAAGGCCTCGCCTCGAAAGGCCTGGTCGTCGTCACGTTCAACTACCGCGTCGGTGTCCTCGGATTCTTCGCGCATCCCGAGCTCACCAGGGTGGCCGGCTATCACGCGTCAGGCAACTACGGATTGCTCGATCAGATCGCGGCGCTCGAATGGGTGCAGCGCAACGTCGCTGCCTTCGGCGGAGACACGAAACGCGTGACGGTGTTCGGCGAGTCGGCCGGTGGCATCGACATCTGCGCGCTCATCGCCTCGCCGCTCACCAAGGGCCTCTTCACCAGCGCCATCATCCAGAGCGGTATCTGTTACGCGCAGAGCAACGCCAACGCCGTGAGTGTCGCGCAGAAGGCGAT
>JANPCT010000951.1:0-5845 GCA_031431095.1 Acidobacteriota bacterium
GGATCGCGACGCGCGTCGCGTCGGTCATGCCGGCCGCGCCGAGCATGCGGACATAGCCATACGAGATCAAGAGGATGCTGGCGCTGCCCCAGGGGGCGGCCGAGATCGCCGGGATTCCTCTCGCGCCACCCACCGCGACCACAGGGTGCCCCGGCAGGTATGGCACCAGGTGCTTCGCCACTCCGATGGGTCCCATGCCCGGACCGCCGCCGCCGTGCGGGATCGCGAAGGTCTTGTGCAGGTTCAAATGGCAGACGTCGGCGCCGATCGAGGCGGGACTGGTGAGCCCGACCTGCGCGTTCATGTTGGCACCGTCCATGTAGACCTGGCCGCCGTGCTCGTGGACGATTGCGCAGATCTCGCGGATACGCTCCTCGAAGATGCCGTAAGTGGACGGGTACGTCACCATCAGGGCGGCCAGCGCCTGGTGATGCTGCTGCGCCTTGGCGCGCAGATCGTCCAGCTCGATGTAGCCCTTGCTGTCGCAGGCGACGACGACAACGCGAAGCCCGGCCATCGACGCGCTCGCGGGGTTCGTGCCATGCGCCGACGAGGGGATCAGCACGACGTCTCGCTGCAGATCGCCGCGATCGCGATGATAGGCGCGAATCGTCATCAGGCCGGCGAACTCCCCCTGCGCACCCGAATTCGGCTGCAGTGAGATGCCGGCAAACCCGGTGATCTCGCACAATGCCGCCTCGAGGTCGCGAAAGACCTCGGCGTAGCCTTTGGCCTGCTCCAGCGGCGCGAACGGATGCATGCGGCTGAAACCCGGCCACGTCACCGGCAGCATCTCCGCGGCGGCGTTGAGCTTCATGGTGCAGGACCCAAGCGGGATCATCGAGGTGTCGAGCCCGACATCCTTCCGCTCGAGGCCGCGGATGTAGCGCATCATCTCGGTCTCGGAGTGATGCGTGTTGAAGACGGGGTGGGTCAGGTACGGCGTCGTCCGGCGCAGCTCACGCGGCGCCTTCAGCGTGAACGGCACGCCGTCCTTGAACGCGGGGCGCCCCGCGTTCGTGAACGTCTTCACAATATCGGCAACGTCCTCGATCGTGGTGGTCTCGTCGACGGAGATTCCGATCGCGGCGTCACCGAAGTAGCGGAAGTTGATGCCTGCGGCGAGCGCCGCCTTGCGGACGGCCGCCGCCGGGGCGCCTTCGATATGAAGGGTGTCGAAATAGGCGGCATTGGTCTGCCGCAGGCCTTGCGCGACCAGGGCGTCTTCGACGAGCCGCGCCATGTTGTGGATGCGCTCGCCGATCGCGCGCAGACCCGCGGGGCCGTGGAACACCGCATACATCGCCGCCATGTTCGCGAGCAATGCCTGTGCGGTGCAGATGTTCGAGGTCGCCCTTTCGCGCCGGATGTGCTGTTCGCGCGTCTGCAGCGCCATGCGGTAAGCGCGGCGACCCTGCGCGTCGACGGACACGCCAATGATGCGGCCCGGCGCCTGGCGGATGAACGCCTCCCGGGTCGCGAAGAATGCCGCGTGGGGACCGCCATAACCGAGCGGCACACCGAAACGTTGCGAGTTGCCGACCACCGCGTCCGCGCCCATCTCACCGGGCGGCGCGAGCAGCGTCAACGCCATCAGATCTGACGCGACGGCCACCAGCAGGCCGGCCGCATGCGCCTTCTCGATCAAAGGCCGCAGATCGGTGACCTCACCGCGGTCGTCGGGATACTGCAGCAGCAGTCCGAAGGCGGTGTCCATCGTAAAAGCGTCAGGCTCCCCCACTTCGAGGCGGATCCCGAGCGGTTCGGCGCGCCCCTGGAGCACAGCGAACGTCTGCGGAAAGATCCGCGACGACACCAGAAACACGCTGTCCTGTCCAGCCGGCGCCTTCTTCGTGTTCAGACGATGGAACATCGTCATGGCTTCCGCGGCCGCGGTGCCCTCGTCGAGCAGTGACGCCGAGGCGATCGGCATACCGGTGAGATCGCTCACCATGGTCTGGAAATTCAGCAGCGACTCGAGGCGGCCTTGGGCGATCTCCGCCTGATACGGCGTGTAGGGCGTGTACCAACCGGGATTCTCGAAGACGTTGCGCAGGATCACGGCCGGCGTATGCGTGTCGTAGTAGCCCATGCCGATACACGAGCGCGTGACCATGTTTCCGGCGGCGACGCCGCGCAGGCGGCGGAGGTACTCGGGTTCTGATTCGGCCGGCGCCAGCGTCAGCGCCTTGGAGAAACGGATCCCGGACGGGATCGTCTGATCGATGAGCGCGTCGAGCGAGGGCAGGCCGATGGCTCGCAGCATGTCCTCCTGCGCGGCCGCATCGGGACCGATGTGTCTGTGCTGAAACGCGTCGACGGACGAGCACTGAGGCTCGAGGGCGGCAGTTGGTGTGTTCACTTCGTGAGTTCCGTATACGTCGCGGCATCGAGGAGCCCGTCCTCGCCGCCGGTCACTTTGACGGCGATCATCCAGGAGCTGTGCGGATCCTTGTTCACTTCTTCAGGATGCTGCACCAAGGCCGCATGCACCTCCGTGACCTCGCCGTCCACCGGGCTGTACAGCTCGGAGACCGCCTTCACGGACTCGATGGTGCCGAATACTTCCCCCTTCTTCAGCGTGCGACCTGCCTCGGGGAGCTCGAGGTAGACAACGTCGCCGAGCTGCTTCTGGGCGTAATCGGTGATCCCGATTCTCGCAGTACCGGCGTCGAGCTTCACCCACTCGTGGTCTTTCGTGTATTTGAGGTCTGAGGGGTACATATCACGCTCCAGCAGGCGGCGGCGCCTGCGCTACTTCTGTCGCTTGTAAAACGGCATCGGCACCACGGCCGCCCGGACGCGCCGGCCGCGAATGTCGATGTCGAACTCCGACCCTGGCTCGGTGCGGTCGGCCGGCAGGTATGCCATGCCGATGGCCTTTTTGAGGAACGGCGTCTGCGTGCCGCTCGTCACCACGCCCGCCTTGTTTCCATCCACGTAGGCGTCGTAGCCGTGCCGGCCGATCGCGCGCTCGAGCATCTCGAATCCGGCGAGCTTTCGCGGCGCGCCCTCGGCCTTCTGTCGCTTCAGGACGTCGGACCCGATGAACGAATCCTTCTTCCACCCGACAATCCAGTTCAGGTCCGCTTCCACGACGGTCGTCGTGTCGTCCATGTCGTTGCCGTACAGCCGCATTGCCGCTTCTAGCCGCAGAGTGTCCCGCGCGCCAAGCCCCGCAGGAACCACGCCCGCGCTCCTGCCCGCGTTCAGGATGGCGTCCCATACCCGCTCGGCGGCGTTTGGCGGCACGAACACCTCGAAACCGTCCTCCCCGGTATACCCCGTGCGGGATATGGTGACGCGCACGCCGGCGACTTCTCCGGTCGCGAACCAGTAATATTTGATGGCCGACAGGTCGACGCCGGTGAGGGACTGCAGCACGTCCTTCGCCGCCGGCCCCTGCAGTGCCAGCAGTCCGTACCGCGAACTGGTGTTGACGGCCGCCGCATCCCCTCCCGCCTGCTTCACGTGCTGGACGATCCAGTGGAAGTCCTTGACGATGTTGGAGGCGTTCACGACGAGCATGAAGTGGTCGTCGGCCAGCTTGTAGGTCAGCACGTCGTCCACGAACGTGCCGAGAGGCGTGGTGAGGGCGGAATACTGAATTTGCCCGATGCCGAGCCGGCTGGCGTCGTTCGAGGTGATGTGCTGGACGGCGCGCAAAGCGTCGCCGCCCGCAATCTCGATTTCTCCCATGTGGGACACGTCGAAGAGGCCCGCGCGGGTGCGCACGGCCATGTGCTCGTCGGCGATGCCCGAGTATTCGACGGGCATGTCCCAGCCGCCGAACTCGACCATGCGTGCTCCGTGGGCGCGGTGCCTCGCGTGGAGCGGTGTTTTTTTGAGCGCGCCGGCCGGTGGCTGTGTCATGTGGAAGAAGGGACCCTAACCTATGAACGGTACTATGCCGCTCGTCCGAGGGTCAAGGCGATCGGCTAGGCTACGCTCCTCTCGATGATGGCTCTGGCCCTGCGCCGAGCATTCCTGGCGGGGCGACGACGCCGGCGCACGCTGGGTCGGTCCTCACCGAAGACCGCACCTCAGGCGCGCGGGCGGTCAGTGATCCACCGCGGCTGTTTCGAACGTCCCCAACCAAATCGATTCGCTCGGCGTCCAATCTACCGAGCCGATGACGTCGCGGTACGGAACTCGCAGTTTTGACCGGCTGCGCCCTCCTCCTGACCACCAGATAGTCGTCGGCTCCTTTAGCTCTTCCCGAATCGCCGGACGCGGGTCATCGCAAGGCGAACCGCACCTCCGTTCCGGCGTGCGCGGCTGTAATCCGCAGCGTGGCCGGATTGAGTGCGTAGCCTTCGCGTCCACAGACAATTCCAAACGCCCACATACCGGCCTCGGGTAACGCGAGTCGAAAGAGGCCAGGCGCGATCCGGTTAGCCAACACGATCTGCAGTCCGGTTTGTCCGACCGGCCCTGTCGCACGCACACCGCACGGGGTGTCCTGGTCGAGGACGAGCGTAAAGTCGATCGGGAGGCCGAGCTCGATGTCACCGAGATCGAGCAAGGGCGCCGGCGCCTTCGGGAGAGGAATGCGTTTGACTGGCAGCGCACCGCCGCCGAGGCGCAACTCTCCGCCACCGTTCGACGCGGCCATCACGGCAAAGCGTCCGTCGGATCGCGTCCGCGCGTCGCCCCCCTTCAAATCGATGAGATCTTCGGCGTCGCGGTAGACGTCTGGCGCCGGGACACTCGTCACCTCGACGCCTGCCAACGGTTTGCCGGCTAAAAGGACTCGACCGCGCACCGTGCCGGGAGACTGCAGGCGCACGATCACCTCGTCGGGTGCATGGGTCAACACCAGGGACGCGCGACCCAGCAGGGAGTGCCATGCGACGAGTTCGTAGACAGCCTCGCCCGTGCCTTCGATGTGAAATCTGCCAGAGGCGTCGGTGGTGGTCTCCGCCACGAGCACGCGCCGGGGCGGCTTCTCCTTTCGCGAGAGAGCCGAGGAGGGGGGATCGATCAATCGAAACAGCGAGACGAGTGCGACGGCTGCAGGCTGGTCGCGCCCACTCGTGACCCGGCCGTCGAGAGGTTTCGTGTCAGGCAGGTGTTCGGTCAGCAACAGCGCGGCTGGGCCGCCAGCGATGTCGGCCATCGCCAGATACACCGGGCCGGCGCGGGCGGTGCGGACCTCAACCCATGCCTCCGACGGCAACTCGTCCCCCCACAGCCAGGCGACACCAGCGGCGATGGTGACCGCCTGCGCCGCCGTGGGCGCCGTCGCCAGGCGCAGCCCGCGTGGACGCTGGGTCGACTGCGCGACCGGGTGCGCGAAACGTACTTTGAGTCCGGACGCTTCTCCCGTCGCATCCTGTACCCGCATAAGGCGGCCCCACCTCGAGGCCCGCAGGTCGACAGGAGATCCGTCAGATACGGTAGCCCACCATATGCGATTCATCGCCTGCCCGACGACCACGCCCGCTTCCCCGACGGCAACGCCCCAGCAGGTGAACCCCCCGGCGGTCACCGTGAAGCAACGCGGCCATTCGCCGCCCAGCTCGGGGACGGCCGACACCCAGCTCAACGAGGTGATGTCGCCGGCAGATTCGGATGCTGCTATGGCGACGCTGCGTCGCCAGCGAGTGTCGAGGACGCGCGCCACGGGACCGGGCGGCCACCAGAAAGGGCCGTCGACGAGGTACGCGCCATCCTGTCGCTCGAGCACCACGAGACAGCGACGGCCGCTTGCCGCGGTCACGACCACGCGCCCGCCCCCTTCCCTTACGACGTCGAACCGCGCTCGCACGGGTGCGCGCTCGTCGTCCAACGCGTAGACCGATGTCGAGACGACGGTGGGAGGCACTTCAAGGTAGGAGACTGC
>JANPCT010000952.1:0-2022 GCA_031431095.1 Acidobacteriota bacterium
CGTCAACAACGGATGGATCGATTATCGCGACAAGCATCTTGGTCCAGAGCTCAAGGAATTCCACAACCTGCAGTTCGGGCACAGCAACACCCATGTGACACTGCTGGGTGACGGGCGCGCGGCCTACGTAACCGCCACGTACTCGCTCAAGGCAAGAATGGGGGAGCGCGACGTCGACAGCGGCGGCCTCGAGACGTTGGTGCTGGTGAAGGACAACGGCGGCAGCTGGAAGATTCGGCACTCGCACACATCGGCACGCGGCAGGCGGCCAGCGGCGCCATAGATCTGAGAGGAAAACGCGACCCGTGCGTCTTTCTGAGAGGGGCGGCAACGCGCCCGGGAGGACGCAATGGAACAGACCCACTCGTGCTGCGGCGGACAGGCGGTCATGGAACAGAAGAAAACCTCGTACACGGACCCCGTCTGCGGCATGACGGTCGACCCGGCCAAAGCGGCCGGCACAGCGGAGCATCAGGGCCACACTTACTATTTCTGTGGCAAGGGCTGCCTGGCGAAATTCCAGGCCGATCCGGCCAGGTTCATCCATCCACCCGCGAGCGCGCCGACACCGGCCCGGGTTGAGCCTCCCGTAGCCGGCACGTCGTACGTCTGCCCGATGGACCCCGAGGTCCGTCAGGATCATCCCGGAGCGTGCCCGAAGTGCGGCATGGCGCTCGAACCGGACCTGTCGAGTGCGGCGGCGACGCGGACCGAGTACACCTGCCCGATGCATCCGGAGATCGTACGCAGCGAGCCCGGCAGCTGCCCGATTTGCGGCATGGCCCTCGAACCGCGCACGGTCACTCTGGAGGACGCAGCCAATCCCGAGCTCGTGGACATGACGCGCCGGTTTCGCATCGGCGCGGTGCTCGGATTGCCGGTGGTCCTGCTGGCGATGGGCGACATGATTCTCGGCTCCGGCCTCGGCGGCCGCGTCGATATGCGGATGGCGAACTGGGCCGGGCTGGTGTTCGCCACGCCGGTGGTGTGGTGGGCGGGCTGGCCGTTCTTCGTGCGCGGCTGGGCCTCGATCGTCAACCGTCACGCCAACATGTTCACGCTGATCGCGCTCGGCGTCGGCGCGGCATACGCATTCAGCGTCGCCGCAACACTCTTCCCGCAACTGTTTCCCGATGGCTTCCGCATGCACGGCGTCGTCGAAACCTATTTCGACACCGCGGTTGTCGTCGTCGTGCTGGTGCTTCTCGGCCAGGTCCTCGAACTGCGCGCGCGTGGCCAGACGGGCTCGGCGATCCGGCAGCTTCTCGGGATGGCGCCGAAGACGGCGCGCGTGGTGCGCGACGGCGGTGACGTCGACCTCCCCATCGCGGACGTTGCCGTCGGGGATGTGCTTCGCGTGCGTCCCGGCGAGCGTGTTCCGGTCGACGGCGTGGTGGTGGAGGGCCGCAGTGCGGTGGATGAATCGATGGTCACGGGCGAGCCCATCCCCGTGGAAAAAGAGTCCGGCAGCCGGGTCACGGGCGCGACGATCAACGGCACTGGCGCGCTGACCATGCGGGCCGAACGTGTCGGCCGCGACACGCTGCTCGCGCAGATCGTCCGCATGGTCAGTGAAGCCCAGCGGACTCGCGCGCCGATCCAGCGGCTCGCCGATCAGGTCTCGGGCTGGTTCGTGCCCGCAGTCGTCGTGAGCGCAATCGTGTCATTTATCGCGTGGAGTCTCTGGGGTCCGGAAGCGCGACTCGCCCACGCCGTCGTCAATGCCGTGGCGGTGCTGATCATCGCGTGTCCATGTGCGCTCGGCCTTGCGACCCCGATGGCGATCATGGTTGGAACGGGGAGGGGCGCGCAATCGGGCGTGCTGATCAAGAACGCCGAAGCTCTCGAGCTCCTCGAAAAGGTGGACACGCTGGTCGTGGACAAGACGGGAACCCTGACGGAAGGCAAGCCGCAACTCACAAGCGTGGTGCCGCATGGATCGTTCACCGAAGCGCAGGTGCTCGCCTATGCCGCGGCCGTCGAGCAGGCGAGCGAGCATCCGCTTGCCGCGGCGATTCTGAG
>JANPCT010000953.1:0-2637 GCA_031431095.1 Acidobacteriota bacterium
AGGACGCCGCCGGCGACGAGGCAGTTGGTTTGATCCTAACCACTCACTAATCACAAACCACCAACTACAAACCACAAACTTCTCTAGCGATCGCGTCGTGCACGGCGCGGCGGACTTCTTGTATCTGGTTGTTCTCGCGCGTCGGATGCACGCGATTCGTGAGGAAGACGACGTAGAGATCCTGGCCCGGGTCAATCCACAGCGATGTGCCGGTGAAACCCGTGTGGCCGATTGCCCTCGGCGTCAAGCTCGCGCCGCAAGACGATGAGGGCAGCATCGTGTCCCATCCGAGCGCGCGCGAGCTGCCCGGCAGCGTAGATTGGCGCGCGAAGCGGGTTAGCGTCTCCGGCTTCGCGAGCAGGCGCCTCCCTGCGAAGCCCTCCAGCATCTGACGCGCGAACCGGCCCACTCCCGCCGCCGTCGCGAACAGCCCCGCGTGCCCCGCGGCGGCGCCGAGCTCCCACGCGTTCTCGTCGTGCACTTCTCCCTGGAGCAGGCGCCCACGCCAGAGATCCAGCTCGG
This sequence comes from Acidobacteriota bacterium, assembly GCA_031431095.1. GTDB lineage: Bacteria > Acidobacteriota > Vicinamibacteria > Vicinamibacterales > 2-12-FULL-66-21 > JAICSD01. The sequence continues at coordinate 523 of JANPCT010000953.1, forward strand.
TGGGGGCGAACCTCGTCTTCTCGCTGGCAGAGGGCTCGGCTCTGGGGCGGAATCCGAGGATGCCTTCCGGCTCACGCCGATCGCGCATGGAGCGTCCATCGGATCGATTCGCGGCAGCGTCCAGCGCTGGCCCCTTTTGCGCCAATCCCGGAACGCCGTTGAACTGCTCCGCGAATCGCATGCGGTACGCATCCTCGAGGATGAACGCCAGGAGCATGAAGCCAAGGTCGCTGTAGATCGATCGGGATCGCGGCGCGTACTCCAGCGGCAGCGTGCAGATGGCATGCTCGAATTCGGCGCGGCCGCGGTGATCCCTGAAGAAGGGGAGGTACGCGGTCAGTCCCGCCGCATGTTCGAGCAGATCCGTGACGGTCACGGCCTGCCGATCAGCGCCGCGCCATCCGGGTAGACGATCGGCAACGCTATCCTCGAGTCCGATGACGCCATCGTCTACCGCGCGCATCATCAGTGTCGCGGTGGCAATGACTTTGGTGAGCGAGGCGAGATCGAAGATCGTATCGGGAGTCGTGACGGCACCATCTGGCGCATAGGTGAGGCGGCCGAAGGCGGCGTTCCAGAGGACGCCATCGCGGCGCCCGACCTCGATCGCCGCGGCGGGAAAGGCGCGGGACGCGATCGCTCGTTGAATGATGGAGGCGACTGAAGTCATCGATGGCGGGTGGTGTCTGGCGTCACGCGCGCGGCACCTCACACGACGTTGCGAGAGCTTACCTGGAACTGCCGTCCGCCGTCCGCACGGCCCCGAATGCGGCGCGGCTCACTGTCGCCAGGTAGTCCGACGCCGGCGGTGTCGGTCCCGTTACACTGTCGTACGAGAACAGGATGAATCCAGCGGTGCCGAGCTTCCGCGCCGACTGGATATTGGCCACTGTTTGCGCCGGGGTCAATCGATAGGACCCGATCCCGGCCCACACGGCGCGACCGCCCGCGATGTCGCGAGCGGCGGCGATCTGTTCGGCAAACCTCGCCGGCTCCTGGGTATAGGCCATCGGCGCAACGGCATCGACCAGGTGGGCGGCGAGCCAGCCGCGCCAGTCCTGGAGGCGATCGTCGTACGCCTCCTGCGCGTCGGGGAAGACGGCGGATGTAATGAGCGCTCCCGGGCGCGCGGCCCGGACGACTTGACGGATTCGCGCGACCAGCGCGGTCAGCTTCGCGCGCCGGAACGCTTTCCATTCCGCCGGCAGGGCGTCCGGATAGGCGAACAGGTCGCCTTCCGCCTCGAGGTCCAGCGCCTTGCGAACATCGGGCGCCAGGCGCGGCCGCATCTCGGTGCGGAACTCCGCGATCGCAAGACGGCTGTAATCGAACTGCGGGTTAGGGTAGCGGGCGTAATCGAGGTGGACGCCGTCCAGATCGTACCGGCGCGCGAGATCCGCCAGGACCCGCGCGGTGTATGCCGCGGACTCAGGGACGAGCGGCGAGGTGTAGAGCCCTTCCACGACCTCCGACTGTCCGCGCGTCCACCGCGCGATTTTTCCGACATAACCCGGATTGCCGGGGTCGAGCCGGGCGAGGTCCTGTGCGACCGCACGCGGCACCATCAACCATTCCGGATGCCGGTAGACAAGGTGTTCGGGTGAGGCTGGAAGTTCGACCGCGCTCGACACGAGATTGAGACTGACCCATGCGTGCACGCGGATGCCGCGAGGCTTCGCCTCCGCGAGCAGCGCCGCAAGTGGATCGAAGGATCTCGGCTGGCGCGCGAGCTCCGCGGCGCGCGGCTCGAGATCGCTGGTGTAATACGCATCACCGCGGCCGCGGACCTGGACGAGGAGTGTCGTGAACCCTTGTGCCTGGGCGGTCTGCACCAGGGCCGCGATGCTAGCCGGGCTCGTCAGCGACGCGCGCGTGACCCACAGCCCGCGCACTTCAGCCGCATCAGCCGCGGTCCCCGACAGGTTCGTGCCGCGCACGACGCCGACGCCGCACAGGACCACCAGCGCGAACAATCCGCGCCGCAGCCATCCCCTCGCCCGGCCTGAATGCATGATGAGCGCATCAGAGTAACACCCTTAGACCATTGACATTAGTGAGAGCGCGGCACTATCGTGCTGCACTTGATGGACCCCACGGTCGTGACGGATTGCTGAC
>JANPCT010000954.1:0-4341 GCA_031431095.1 Acidobacteriota bacterium
CGGTGATCTCCGGGCAGCTGCAGGCGCTCGACCACGCGCTCTCCGGCTTGAAGGCGGGCGGCATCAGCGCGCAGCGCCTCACCGTCTCGCACGCGTTCCACTCGGCGGCGATGGACCCGATGCTCGACGAGTTCGAGCGGCTGGCGGCGAAGGTGACGTTTCAGGCGCCGCAGATCCCCATCGCGTCCAATCTCAGCGGCGCCTCCGCCGGCAGCGAAATTGCGACGGCCGCGTACTGGCGGAATCACATTCGCCAGCCGGTACGGTTCGCCGACGGCGTGACGGTGCTGCGCGAGCACGGCTGCGAGACCTATCTTGAAACGGGCCCGCGGCCGACGCTGCTCGGCATGGCCCGGCGCGCCGCGGCGCTCAACGCCGGCGCCTGTCTGCCGTCGGTCCGGCCGCCGAAGGCCGACTGGTCGCAGATGCTCGAGACCCTTGCCGCACTGCACGTGGCCGGCGTCGCGATCGATTGGCAGGCGTTTGACGCGCCGTACGCGCGGGCCCGGGTCACGGTGCCGGGTTATCCGTTCCAGCGCGAGCGCTACTGGATCCCGGATTCCGATCCGGCCGCCGCGCCACGACCGCGTTCGTCGTGGGCGGGCCCCGGTATTTTCGACATCGTATGGGGGCCGTCGCAGACGGACTCCCCGTCGGTGGAGGCAGGCAACTGGGTCCTCTTCGCGGACGCGAGCGGCGTCGGCGAACGCGTCGCCGCGAGGATTCAGGCCTCCGGTGGACGTTGTCTACTCGTCACGCGCGGCGCCACGTACGCGGCCGAGCTCGACACCCTGAAGAAGTGCGCAGGACGCGCGATCGTCGATCCGGCTGATGCCGGCCATTTCCGGCTGCTGTTCGCGGCGGCGTCTGCTTCTCACCACCCCGTACACGGTGTGTTGAACCTGTGGGCGCTCGACGCGCAAGGCGCCTACGACCCGGCAGCGCTGCAGGCGGTCCTGCACACGGTCCAGGCCGTCGCGTCGGGGCTCAACCACACGCCGAGACTCGTCGTCGTGACACGTGGCGCGAGCGCCGCCGGCCGCGGTGAACCGATCACGCCAGCGCAGGCGCCGGTCGCCGGCTTCCTGCGCAGCGTGGCGCTCGAGCATCCGGAACTGCGGTGCCTCTCGATCGATCTCGATCCGGCGGCTGCGACGGACGAGGTCGAGGTGCTGTGGCGGGAAGTGGTTACCAGACCCGCTCCGCAGTCCGAGCGCACCGTGGCTATTCGCGACGGCCGCCTCATGGTGCCGCGGCTCACGCGGACGACCGCGCCGGCTGCGGCCCGCTTCGAGTTGCAGGCCGACGCCAGCTACCTGATTACGGGTGGTACGGGAGGCCTCGGACTTCGTGTCGCGCGCTGGGCCGCCGAACGCGGCGCGGGCACGCTCGTGATCACCAGCCGCCGCGCTCCCTCCGCGGCGGCGCAGCGCGTCTTCCGCTTGCTCGAGGAGGCGGGCACGCGCATCGCGCTCGTGCACGGCGACGTCGCCGACGGCCGCTTCGTCACGTCACTGCTGGACGGCATCAAGCAGGCGTATCCCCCGCTGCGCGGCATCTTCCACGCCGCGGGCGTGCTGGACGACGGTGTCGTGCTGCAGCAGACGTGGGAACGGATCGCGCGCGTGCACGCGGCAAAGATCGAGGGCGCGTGGCATCTCCACACCGCGACCGAGGACGCCGCGCTCGACGCCTTCGTGCTCTTCTCCTCGACGGCGTCCGTGATCGGCTCGGCGGGGCAGAGCAGCTACTCGGCCGCGAACGCGTTCCTGGACGCGCTGGCGCACCATCGGCGATCGCTCTCGTTGCCCGCGCTGTCGGTCAACTGGGGACCCTGGGCCGGTGACGGGATGGCGGGGGCGTCAGATGCGACGGGTGCGGCGCGGCTCGCCAAACGCGGCATCACCGCGATGCCGGCCGGCGCGGCGCTGGGCGCACTCGAACGCCTGCTGGCGACGGAGGCCGCACAGCGGAGCGTGATCGCGATTGACTGGCCGGCCTACGTCAGCAGTCTCGGTGCTGCCGCGCCGGCGCTGCTCGCCGATCTCGGCAGGACGGAGCCGCCAACCGGAACAGCACGAGCCGCGGCGGTGGTGTCGGGCGCCGGTTTCCGCGAACAGGTGGAAGCGGCCCCCGCGTTCCGGCGGCGCGACATGGTGCTCGGGAAGGTGCGCGAAGAGGTGCTCGGCGTGCTCGCGCTCGGCGCGGGATTCGCGCTGAGCGAGCGCCACGGGCTGCGCGACCTTGGCCTCGACTCACTGATGGCGGTCGACCTGCGGAACCGGCTGCAGCTGGTGGTCGGAAGCCCGCTGCCGGCGACGCTCGCGTTCGATCATCCGACGGTCGAGGCGCTGTGCGATTACCTGCTCTCGGAGGTGTTCGGTGGCACGACCGTCCGGCGCACCGACACACGGGCGAAGGCGGACGTCGCCGAGCCCATTGCCATCGTCGGTCTCGGCTGCCGCATGCCGGGCGGCGCCAACAGTCCGGACGCGTTCTGGGAGCTGCTGCGGGACGGCGTCGATGGCATCAGCGAAGTGCCCCCCGAGCGCTGGAACGCGCGCGCGCTCTATGACCCCGACCCCTCGACGCCCGGCAAGATGAACACCCGGTGGGGCGGCTTCCTGCGCGACATCGACCGTTTCGAGCCACAGTTCTTCGGCATCTCGCCGCGGGAAGCGGTGTTCATGGATCCGCAGCAGCGGATCGTGCTCGAAGTGAGCTGGGAGGCGCTCGAGCACGCGGGCATCCGTCCCGATCAGCTCGCCGGCTCGCGCAGCGGCGTATTCGTCGGCATCAGCACCTACGACTACGGCCAGATGCTGATGCGGGCCGAGGATCGCACCCGGCTCGACGCGCACATCGGCACCGGGATCTCGCCGAGCGTCACCGCCGGCCGGCTCTCGTACGTGCTCGGGCTGCAGGGACCCGCGATGTCGATCGACACCGCCTGCTCGTCCTCGCTCGTCGCCGTCCATCTCGCCTGCCAGAGCCTGCGGAGCGGCGAGTGCCGGATGGCGCTGGCCGGCGGCGTCAACCTGGTGCTGCTCCCCGAGTCGAACATCATCCTGTCGAAGGCGCGGATGCTGTCACCGGACGGCCGCTGCAAGACGTTCGACGCGCGCGCCGACGGCTACGTGCGCAGCGATGGCTGCGGCATGGTGGTGCTGAAGCGGCTGAGCGACGCCATCGCCGACGGCGATCGCGTGCTCGCCGTCATCCGCGGATCCGCCGTGAATCAGGACGGACGGAGCAGCGGGCTGACGGTACCGAACGGTCCCGCGCAGGAAGCGCTGATTCGGGAAGCGCTGGCGGTCAGCGATCTGCAGCCGGCCGACATCTCGTACGTCGAGGCGCACGGCACCGGCACGCCGCTCGGCGATCCCATCGAGGTGCGGGCGATCGCTGGCGCGCTCGGCGAGGGGCGTCCCGCCGATCGCCGCCTGTTGGTCGGATCGGTGAAAACGAATCTCGGCCACCTCGAGGCCGCGGCCGGGGTCGCCGCCCTCATCAAGGTCGTGCTCTCGCTGCAGCACGAGCAGGTACCGCCGCACTTGCATTTCGAGGAGCCGAACCCGCATTTGCCGTGGGCGGATCTGCCCGTCGAGGTGCCGACCACCCTGACGCCGTGGCCGCCGGTCAACGGCCGGCGTATCGCCGGCGTCAGCTCGTTCGGTTTCAGCGGCACCAACGCGCACCTGATCGTCGAGGAAGCGCCCACCGCGGCGCCGCGCGTCGCCAGCGCGGAGCGTCGCCGTCATCTGCTGACGCTCTCGGCGCGCAGCGAAGCCGCGCTCACCGCCATGGCGGAACGCTACGAACAGCGGCTCGCTCAGCCGGCGCTCGACCCACTCGCGTTCGCCGATCTGTGCTTCACCGCGAACGCGGGTCGCGCGCACTTCCCGCATCGTGCGGCCATCGTCGCGGCCGACGCGCCCGAGGCACGCCGCCAGCTGCGCGCCCTGCGCAACGGCAATGCGGCCGACGGACATCGCGGCATCGCCGATACGGCCGGGTCCGGCGCGCGCGTCGGATTGGCTTTTTCCTCGCGGCTCGACCTGGCGGGTGCTGCCGCGCAAGCACTGGCCACCACCCAGCCGGACTTCCGCGCCGCGATCGAGGCGTGCGACGCCGTACTCGCGGCTGCTGGATCCACGGGCCTGCGCGCGGTCGTCATGGGCGAGACCGCGGGGTCCGACGCCCAGGCCCGCGCGGCATCGGTCGCGGTGCAGTACGCTCTCTCGGAGATGTGGCGCGCGTGGGGCGTGATACCCCACGTGGTGAGCGGCGACGGCGTCGGCGCGCTGGTGGCGGCCGCCGTCACCGGTGGCCTGGAGCTTG
>JANPCT010000955.1:0-4250 GCA_031431095.1 Acidobacteriota bacterium
GGTGCTGTCACGGTGCGCAGCGTGACGTTGTCGAACGTGGCGGTTGCGAGCCGCGTCGTGTCGTGGCTGGAGACGCCCAGGCCGATATAGACGTCGGCCGCCATCGCGAACGTGTCGCTGCCGACCGCGCTCCAACTCGAACCATCCGCCGATATGAAGGCGCTGATCGTGTTCCCGCGCCGCTCGAGTTTCACCCAGGCCGGCGCCGTGCCGGCGCCTCCGCTCGTGCTCGTCGACGCCACGCCTTGCGCGATGCGCCGCTGGAACGCCAGACCCTTCCCCGGCGACACCAGCATGAAGGCGTGCGCCGAATCCGCCGTGAGCCGTTCACGGATCATGACGCCGGCCTTGACCCACGCCTGCACGTATTCGACGGTCGCCACACGCGCGATCAGGTCGGCGTCCCCCGAGAGAGGTTGCCAAACGAAGTGCAGCGCGTCGGCACTGCCCCAGACGTCCGCGCCGCCGCCCGACACGCTGAACGTGCCGTTCACGGCGCTCGCGCGTCCGGCCGAACCGACCACGCCGATGTCCTGCGATTGCCATGGCGCCGGCAGCGCGGGTGCGGGCGGGGGAGCCGCCACTGTGATCGCGACAGGACTGGAGGTTCCGATCGCGCCGGCGTTGTCGACGGCTCGTGCCGTCAATGTGTAACTGCCTTGAGGCACGTTGCTCCACGAGAACTGGTACGGACTCGACGCGGCCGAACCGATCAGCGTCCCGGACGAGTAGAAGTCCACCCGCGCGATCGTGCCGTCACTGTCGGTCGCGCTCGCGGCGATGGCAATCGCCGCCGGCGCGGTGAACGTGCTGTTGCCGGCCGGATTCGTCAGCGACACCGTCGGCGCCACGTTCGGCGGCGGAGGCGGCGTGCCGCCGGTGGTCGTGAACGAATACACCGCTCCGCCGGCGGCCTGCCGCGCGGTCGTACGGCTGACGATCCTCCAGTAGTACGTCGTTCCTGGATTCAATGCAGGCAGCGCAAACGTGTGGACCTCGCCAGGGGGCGCGCTCTCATCCGCCTTGAGGAGCGGCGGCGACGGGGAGGTGCCGAAGTAAATGTCGGCGGTCCATCCCCAGGGGCCAGAGGTCCATTGCAGCGACACGCCGCTCGTGGAGACGGCCGCGGCGCCGTTCGCCGGTGTGGTGTACACCGGCGTATCGGGCGGCAGCGGCGTGAACGCCGAGGTCTCGAGGTTCCCCGTCGCATTGTTCCACTTGCGCTCGAAGTTGTCCTTGAACCAGGTGAAGAACCAGGGCTTGCCGGTGAAGTAGTTGTGTTCGTACTGCGATCCGTTGGATTCGTTGGTCCAGTTCGACGAGCCGAAGATGGTCATCGCCTGGCCGTACAGCAGGGTGCTCTTCTGATGGAGGAATCCCTCGTGCGCCCGGTTGCGGATCTGCACGCCGGCCATGTAGAGGCGATCGATCTGGAAGGCCTGCCAGAAGTTCGCGGGGTTACGGTATCGCTCGCCTTCCGTGATCAGCCGCACCGGCACGCCGCGGCCGGCGGCGCGAATCAGCCCGTCGGCGTGCCGCGGCTCGGTGATCTTGTACATCACCGTGTCGATCCGGACCTGCTCCGCGTCGTAGAGCGGCACCGATCGCGTCGCGAAATTTTCGGCCGGTACGAAGCTCAGGTCGGGATCGATGCCGTACAGCGGATAGCGCCGCGCCACGGGCGCCGTGATGTTGCCGAAATCCGTGAACGCCGCCGGGTCCACCCACGCGTCGTCGAACTTGCGACGGAAACTGTTGACGAGACTGGCCTGATCGGTGAAGAAAATCCCCTCGTCGGTATAGTTCGCGTAGGGCACGATGGGCGCGAAATAGAAATCGGAGTAGTTCGCCGCGCTCCACTCGACGACGTTCTGCGCGTCGAATATCATGAACATACAGTGCAGCACGCCGCCGCCGGCCATGGCCCGCATGGGAATCCCGGCCGCCTTCAGGCGATCGAGGATGACGATGTTCTTGGGGGTGGTCTCGTTGCGCCGCGGCTCGACCAGGATTCGAACGCGCACCCCGGAGTTGTAGCGCGCGATGATCGCATCCGCCATCGCATCGTCTTCCATGAACAGCATGGCGAGATCGATCGCCACGGTCTCGTTCTGGATGCGCGACAGCAGCATGGTCCGGCAATCCTGGTACGACGGGTCGCACAGCACCTCTGCCGCGGACGCGGCAGGTGGGATGGCGATCATGAAGGTCAGGGCCAGCGCGGCGCGCCGAAGTAGTGATCGAGTCCGCATGTCGCGGAGGTAAGCACGACGTGTGCCCGACGTGTCAGGAACTCGGCCTTATGCGCGCCTCGTTTCTCCGTGCAAAGCCGCAGGAGCGCGGCAAGACACTGCCTCGGCCGAGGTGAGCAGGAGGGCGAGGTGATGCGACGGTTGCCCACCCGGCCGCGTGAGATGCCAGTTGCTGCCTACCGAAACTGCGTCGCGTCACGGCAGCGTCGCCAAAAATCACTCACGGAGCGAGGCGGCCGGAAATCGGCGCGCCCAATGACAACCAATGTCAGCCGCAAGAATTTGTCACTTGTTCCATCCAATATCTGGTCGCGTTAAGTAACTGCAGATGAAAGGCTTGCGCACCATTAGCCGAGCTGTGCGGTTATGGCACCGGCGTTGCTGTCGCGGTCTCGTTAGCACATATGGAAGCTCGCAAATCCGACGGGTTCACACTGATCGAGCTGCTCATCGTCGTGGCGATCATCGGGATTATCGCGGCGATCGCAATCCCGGGGCTGGTGCGGGCGCGCATCTCGGGGAACGAGGCTTGGGCCATCGGCTCGCTGCGCGCGATTGTCAGTGCGCAGGGGACCTTCGCCGGCAGCTGTGCCAGCGGCCGCTACGCCCAGGGGCTGGACAGCCTCGGAATCGGACCGTCCGGCGCCTCTGCGTTTCTCAGTCCCGATCTCGCGCAAGGAACCAGCGTCACGAAAAGCGGCTACACGGTGTCGCTGACCGGCACGGGTGTCACCGGTTACACCGCGTGCAACGGCGCGACGGCGCTGTCCTCCGGGTTCCATGCGTGGGCCGATCCGTTGACGACGGGCACGGGAACCCGATATTTCTTTACCAACACGACCGGCACTATCTGGCAATCCACGGGCTCGATCGGTGCGGCCGGTAGCGATACGGCGCTCCCTTCGTCCGGTACACCGATCCAGTAGGCCGCTCGCGCTGGCGCGTGCGGTCGTCCGTTGTTGCGCCGGCGTTACACGTGCCGCGATCCCGACATCCCTCCTCCGCTTGACACAGCGTCGTTCCGGCCGCATTCTGACAAGGCTCCGAACGCCGCCCCATACACCACAAAGGATTCAACTCATGTTTGCGTTTCTGTCTGCCCGTCTGCGCCGCACGCTGACGGCGCTGGTTGCCGCCGCGCTGCTCATGCCGGCCTCGGCGCTGGCGCAGTTCGACACCTCGGCGGTGCTCGGCACCGTGAAGGATTCCATGGGAGCCGTCATCCCTGGCGCCACCATCACGCTCAAGAACACCGCCACCGGCATCACCGCCACGGCGGTCACGGACGGCGCCGGCAACTACCAGTTCCTCAACGTCCGCGTCGGCACCTACACCGTGCGCGGCGAGTTGCAGGGGTTCTCCGTCGCTGAGGCCAAGGACGTGGCGGTCACCGTCGCGGCCCGCCAGCGCGTGGATCTCGCGCTCGCGGTAGGCAACATCGGAGAAACCGTCGAAGTGACCGGCGCGTCGCCGCTGCTCGAAACCGATTCGAGCGGACGGGGACAGGTCATCGCGAAAGAACAGATCGTGAACCTGCCGCTGAACGGGCGCAACTACGCGGACCTCGCGCTGCTCAGCCCCGGCGTCCGCAAGTCCGCCATCTCCGAGAGCCGCGACGCCTCGTTCAACGTCAACGGCCTGCGCAGCGCGGTCAACAGCTTCATCCTCGACGGCGTGGACAACAATTCCTACGGCACCAGCAACCAGGGTTTTTCAAACCAGGTCGTGCAGGTGTCGCCCGACGCGGTCGAGCAGTTCAAGGTGCAGACCAACAACTTCAGCGCCGAGTACGGCCGTACCGGCGGGGCGGTCATCAACGCGTCGATGCGCAGCGGCACCAACGCCTTCCACGGCACCGGCTGGGAGTTCAACCGCAACACGAAGCTGAACGCCGTCGGCTTCTTCAAGCCGTCCGCCGGCAAGCCCCAGTTCGATCGCAACCAGTTCGGCTTCGTCTTCGGCGGCCCGCTCATGAGGAACCGTACGTTTTTCTTTACC
>JANPCT010000956.1:0-5772 GCA_031431095.1 Acidobacteriota bacterium
GTCAGCAGCGGCGGTTTGACACCGGCAGGCCTCTGCGCTGGCAGGGTGCCGGCGCTGAATACAACAGCCAGCGCCACGATCATCGTCAGTCGCATTTGGACTCCTCGCCCTGCTAGAGAGAGAGTGTGTGTGAATTCCGCCTAAAGGCGGAACCTATAAGAGCTCCGCGTAAACGCGGAAACCACAGACCTTAGTTGGAGTTCCTGTAGTTTCCGCCTTCAGGCGGAAGGTCCGAGAGCGCCACTTTCAGCACCCTATCAGGTCAGGCGACGGGAATCGGGGACGACAGCGCCGCCATGACTTCCTTGAACAGGTACTTGGCCCCTTCGATGCCGTTGAGCGGACCGGCCTCGTACTCGAGCGCGAACGTGCCTTTGAAGCCGCCGGCGAGCATGATTCGCGTCGAACGCTGCACGTCGTTCTTGTCACCCCAGCGATCCCAGTATTTTGCGTGCACGTTGGTGTGCGAGTACGGCGCGAGCGCCTTCAGGCCGTTGAAGAGCATGTACTCGTGCTCCCAGTTGCAGAAGTCGGGCGACGCTTCGCAATACGGATGGTTGATGGTGTCGAGCATGATGCGGATGTTCATCGGATCCGCGGCCAGACCCCAATGGTTCTCGATCGTGACGCGGATGCCCAGGTCGCCGCCATGGTCGGCCATCTCCTGGTAGGATTCGATCGCCTTGTCCATGAGCGGAATCAGATCGACATTACGGGGATAGCCGTCGCTCGATCGCGGAATGGCGTTGGGGCGGACACTCGGGCCGAGCGCCTGCGTCGAATTCATCCGCACCGATTTCGCGCCCAGGATCGCCGCGCCATCCAGCCACTTCTTGCCCACGTCGACGCCGGCCTTGCGGAGCGCATCATCCGGCGACGCCAGGTCGGTCGGCGCGTTGTTGGAAATGTGCTGGCACTTCACACCGGTGGCCGCCATCCTGGCGGCCATCTTTTCCAGCCATTTGCGTCCCGAGGGACTCGACGGGTCGAAGTTGCCGCGGCCTCCCGCGGCGCGCTCAACGAACATGCTGTCATCGCTGACGTCCCCGAACAGCCCGGAGAAGATGTCCATGTGGGTCACGCCGGGGAACGTGTCCCTGGTGAACTGCGGGAAGTCCAGCATCGTGATTTCGCCGTACTTCTCCTTGAGCGCCAGGGATGCGGGATTCCCGGCGTTCCGCGTCTTGAAGATTGAACGGATCGGCCACGTGCACGCGGCGATCCGGTAGAGGCGGTCCTTTTCGGACATCACCGGTGGGTGCGGCTCGCTGCCGGTCTGCGCTGTGGACGCGAAAGAGGAACGTTCGTAGGCGCCGGCCGGCGCCTGGCTCACACACGCGGCGGCGCCGGCGGCCGCCGATTTCAGGAAGTCACGTCGGTCAAGAGGCATGGGCTGTATTCTGCACCGTTTCAGGCCGGGGTCAACCGAACCCGTGGGAGAATGCGCCGGTGCGAAAGGGGCTTCTGATCGCCGCGGTGATCGCGATCGGCGCGATCGCATTCGGCGTGCGGTGGCGCTTTCGCGCCCCGCCCCCGCCGCCTTCCGCGCTTTCGCCTCGAGCCTCACGCCCGGCCGGCCCGTCGGCCAAGGCGTTCATCGCATACGCTGACGCGGCGACGATACTGGAGACCCACCGCAACACCCTTCCCATTGGACTGAAGGGCGTTGCTCCCGCGGCGCTGGAGGCCGCCTGGCCAGCGTGGGTATCGCGTCACGACGCTGAAATCCGCTCGCGCCTGGCCCAGGGAGACGAGGACTCGGTCGTGAACCTGTGGCTGTACGGCACGTCGTTCACCGCGGCGCCGCGCGCCACCGAACAGGAGATGGCACTGCTGCCGACGCGGGCCGCTGCCGAGCAACTTCTGGTGCGGCGGCTCGACGATCTGGTGACCAGACTGGCGGCGCCCGGGGACAACGAGCGGCTGCAGTTCGCGCGTCAGGTCGTCGCCGCGCATGACATTGACGTGTCGACCGACGCCGGCCAAGAGAGGGCGCGCATCTATCTCGTCAAGGCGCGCGACCGTGTCATCGCCGAACAGGCGCGCTACCGGCGGGTGACGGCATCCGCGAAGCGTCCCGGAGACGCCGCCGGGGAGCATGACGCGGATGCAACCCTGTATCGCGACCGCGGCCTGTCGTCCGATACCCAGCTGACCGCCGACTTCGCCCTCGACAGCGCCCTCTCGGCGATCGCGTCGAGCGGCAGCCTCCCGCCCCGCAGTGTCCACCGCGCGGCGCTGGCCGGCCCTGGCCTCGACTTCATCGACAAAGCCGAAGGTTACGATTTCTACCCTTCACAGACCATTCAGCCTTTCGCGCTGATCGACTCCATCAGGCGCGCCAACCTCGCCGTACCGGAAGGGCTGCGTGTGACCACGTTCGATCTGAGCCCGCGAGTCAACGAGCATCTTGCCGGAGCGCGCCACCGCGCCGCGGCGGGGGAGGCGTACACCATCCAGTTGCCCCTGGCGACAGGCGACCCGAAACATCAGTGGGAGGCGCCGCTGCTGCACTACTGGCAGGCGGCCGGCAATCAAATCGGTGACGACGCCGCCGCCATACTGCCGCCGGCGGTGACCGGCGCGGTCCGCGTGCGCGCCGTGCGTATCCGTCCGTCGGTCACTTTGTCGATCGTGCCGCAGGATCTCGACATCATCACCGAGCGGCTGGAGCCGTTGGCGGACGAGGAACGATTCGATCTGGTGGTCGCGACCAACGTTCTCGTCTACTACGATGCGTTCGACCAGGCGCTGGCGCTGTCGAACATCGCCGGCATGCTGCGCCCGGGAGGATTGTTCGTCACCAACTCCGCCGTCTCGCCTGGCGAGTCATTTGAAGCCACCCCGGTTCTCGTCACGCCGGTGTTCTTCGATCGGCAGCAGAACCGCGACACGCTGTTCAGCTATCGGAAAAAGTAACTCAGGCGAGCGTGGCGTTCTTCAGCGGAACGTCGGGAACAGTCCCTTGAGCTCGTCGGCGGTCGCCGGGCTGCCGTACTGATTGAGCTCGAAGGCTTCGGCGTATTTGATGCCGCGTCCCTTCTGCTCGCCATACAGCTTTACCAGAAGCGTCCGGTATTGATCGGCGACCTCAGCGCTGCGTTGTTTCACCGCGTTCAGGATGAATGCGGCGCGGCCGGCGGCGTCGGCCGGCGTGTTGCCGCGGTAGCGCGCCTGCCATGAATCCGCGTCGGCGAACTGTGACGGCATGTCGCCGATGCAATCCCATTTCGTTTGCGCGACCTCGTCGAAGCCGACCGCGATGATTGGATCGAACGGGTAGGGCTTCTGAAAACCATCGGAGTAGAACAGGAAAATCGGATTGCGTTTGGTCGGCGGTGTATACGGCGCAAAGAAGGGCGCCGCGACCACGACCGCCGCATCCTCCGCCAGCTTGCCGACCGCGCGATGGTCCGGGTGGTAGTCCCAGGGCCGGTGCGAGAGGACGATGTCGGCCTGCCAGTCGCGAATCAAATTGGCCACCTTCTTCCGGGTCTCGAGGTCCGGCATCAGCTCGCCGTCATGGATGTCGAGCACCTCGGTGGCGACGCCGAGTTTCTTGTGGCACGCCTCGACTTCCGCCTTCCGCCGTATGGCGAGCGGCCCGCCGGCTTGCGAGAAGTGCCCGACGTCGCCGTTCGTGAGCGCCACGAGCTTCACCTTGTGCCCCTGCGCGGCAAACAGGGCGGCGGTGCCCCCGAACTTCAGCTCCGCGTCGTCAGGATGCGCTCCGAACGCGATGACTCGCAGCTGGCGCGGCGCCGGCGTTTGCGCGGCGATTGCCTGCACGCCGAAGATCGAGAGGACAAGTAGTGCGTAACGCATCAGCGGACGGCTGGACAATGAACTCTCCCTTTCAAAGATTGACGACGAGCGCGTCGACGATGGTTTGCACCTCGGCATACGGGTCGCCGGAGCCGCCCGCTTCTACGGAGAAGACGCCTTTGAAGCCGGACTCGGCGGCAATACGCATGCAGCGGGAGAAGTCCTGCCCCTCGCGCAGCTTGGCGTGCGCCACCTCGCCCGCAAGCGGGAACAGTGCGCGCAGCCCGCGCTCGCGCGTCGCCTCGTCCGGGAAGTTGCCGAAGTCGGGAAGCGCGCCCACGCCGGCTGCCTTCAGGATCGTGGCCAGCACGTCAGGGTTGCGTGAAATCTCGCCGTGGTTCTCGACGACGACCTTGATGCCCTTCGTTTTCGCGTACGCCGCGAGCTGGCGGTAGGCATCCACCGTGACTGCCGGATCCAGCAGGTTCACGAGACCGGGGTCGCAACGGACCGACGGCGACCCCAGCGCGTGCGCGGTGTCGATCCCTGTCTTGTAGAGCGCGATCGCCGCGTCACGCTCCGCCGGATCCGTGGACGAAATCGCCGGCTTGTTCCACAGCACGCCGAAGTCGAGCGGCATATTCACGAGCGTGGAGTGCGCCCTCGCCAGGCGCTCCTTGAACTCGCGGACGAGCGACGGCTCCGCCGACAGGAAGTGCGGCAGGATGATCTCCACGTTGTGCACGTGGTACTTGTCCGCGACCATCCCGGGGAAGTCGCGCACGTCCATCAGGACCTTCGCCGGATTGTTGCGGTCAGTTTCGAAGAAGGTGTGAAAGCTCCACGAGGAGACGCACACACGCCGCAGTCTGACGTCGTCTGTCTGCATAAGGCCCGTCGAGGGGGCAAGCACGGCGGCGCCTGACATGGCGATAAACTCCCGGCGATTCATGGCGCTGCCCCCCTGAGGTGGGATGCTACCAAAATCCCCCACGATCGGCGCCAAGTGGTGCCCGGCGGACGATCGCACAACGCCCGGGCTGGCAACGCAGACAGGTCCTCATCTATGATGCGCGGGTATGAAAACCTTCGCCCCCAGGTTGATGAAAGTCGGCATCCTGACTGCCGCGTTGCAGGAACTGACCCCGAGAGAGGTCCGCGACCCCGATCCCGATCGCGCGATCGAGGACTGGCTCGAGTTCGCGCGGTCGATCGGCGCCGACTACATTCAGGTGTCGGCTGCGCTGCACCCCTCGCAGAGCGACATCCCGCCGGAGGCGATGCTCGACCCTGTCGCCAATACCCTCGACCTCCGGAAGCCGTTCGACGCCGAACGCGCCCGCCGCGTCGATGCCGCCATGCGCGCGCATCGGGTCGGCCTGTCGGACCTCGGATATTTCGATAATCTCCTCCATCACGACCCGGCCATCCGGCGGAAGAAGCACGACTTCATGCGGCGCGTGTTCGAGGCGGCCTCGCTGCTCGGGGTGAATGCCGTCTGCGGATTCGTCGGCCGCAATCAGCAGCGGACGATGGACGAGAACCTGATCGACTTCGAGGAGCAGTTCGTGCCGCTCCTTCGCGAAGCGAAGGCGAGAGGGTTGACGTTCCGCGTCGAGCAGTGCCCGATGCCCGGATGGACCACCGGCGACAACTTCCACAACAACATCGCCTACACGCCGGGCACCTGGATCGCGCTGCACCGCATCTGCGAGAAGCACGGCGTCGGCGACCAGTTCAGGATCCATTACGATCCGTCCCACGCCATCCTCATGGGACAGGACACGCGTTCGATCTTTCAGTACTTGAAGGACACCGGATACAACTTCCTGATTGGCGGGTTCCACGTCAAGGGGCAGGTCGTCGACGCGCGCGGCGTCTCGGCCTGGGGGTACGGAGGACAAACCGTCGAGCGCGGGGACTACGTCGGCGGCAAGCCGTCTCCGCGACCCGAGGATCAGGTGAACGCGTGGAAGAAACAGACGGTCCTCGCCGAGCACGAGTTGC
>JANPCT010000957.1:0-2294 GCA_031431095.1 Acidobacteriota bacterium
CGCACAGCGCGCCGAGCTGTTCTTCGATGCCAAAAACCTTTTCAACAACCAGAACATCTCCGGCGTCAACCGCATCATCCCGACCGACGCGCTCGGCAATCCGGCGACGGCGCTGTCGTTCCGCGGTCAGGATTACCCGACGGCGGGGAAGAGCGGCTACGATCAGCGCCTGATCCAGCTCGGGTTCAAGTACGCCTTTTAACCAGGGCTCGGCTGGGGGCTGAGGCTCAGAGACTGCTAGGCTTTGCGCTTAGGCTTTGGGCTTTAGGCTTTAGGTTAGAGATGTCAACTCAAAGTGGCGCTCTCGGACCTTCCGCCTGAAGGCGGAAACTACAGGAACTCCAACCACGGGCTCTGTAGTTTCCGCCTTTAGGCGGAATTCACTCTCTATGTGGAGAGGGCCAACGCAAAGCCCGAACCAAAGCCCGAACCAACAGCCCACAGCCGAAAGCCCAAAATCCAAAGCCTGTCCTATGCGCATTGTTCACCCGGCCGCGTTGTTCGCGGCCGCGCTCCTGACTCTTGTAACTCCTGCCGCGCAACTCCGGGTCGCACCGGTTGCCGAGCGCGCGGATCGCGTCACGCTCGAACTGATGCTGCGCAAGCTCGGAAGCACCGGCACGTTCATGCAGACCGACGCGCACCCCGATGACGAGGACAACGCGCTCCTGGCGATGCTCGGGCATGGCCGCGGCCTTCGCGCCACCCTCGTCACCGCGACGCGCGGTGACGGGGGTCAGAATGAGATCGGTCCGGAGACCGGGCAGGCGCTGGGCGTCCTGCGCACGGAGGAACTGCTCGCCGTCCACCGGTTCGACGGCGCCGAGCAGTACTTCACCCGCGCGATCGACTTCGGCTTCTCGTTCAGCGTCGAGGAGTCGATTGAGAAGTGGGGCCACGACGAAATCGTCGGTGACCTCGTGCGCCACATTCGCGCTATCCGCCCTGACGTCGTCGCCGGATTCCTCTGCGGCGGCCAGGGCGGCGGGCTTCACCACCAGGCATCGGCGAAACTCACCGCGGAAGCATTCCGCGCCGCCGCCGATCCCGCGAGATACCCCGAACAATTGAAAGACGGGCTCCGCCCATGGCAGGCCAGCCGGTTGTTCTGCACCGATGAAGGATCGTTTGCGCCACAGCCGCCGCCACGGACGCCGGACCTCCTGACGCCCGACATCTCGGCCTTCGATCCTGCACTCGGCCGCACCTATGCCGAGCTCGGCCTCGAGGCGCGCTCAATGCACAAGTGCCAGGGCACATCACAGCTCCTGCTGTTGCCGGGGCAGTCACAACGCCGAACCTACCGGCTGACAGATTCGACCATCGATCGCGCCGGCATCGCGCCCGCTGACCTCTTCGCCGGCATCGACGTCAGCATCAACGGCCTGGCGCGGTTCAGCAAGGCGCCCGCCGCACTCGCACCAATACTCGCCCAGCTCGCCGATGACGTTGCCGCGGCCGCCAGGGGGCTCTCGGCGGAGGGCCCTGCCGGAGCCGCCTCGCCTCTCGTTGCCGGCTTGAAGGACGTTCGGGACGCGCGCCGCCGCCTGCCCGCGCTGGTCGATGACGCCGCGAGGTACGAGATCGATCGCCGCCTCGCCCGGAAAGAGCGTGAGTTCCAGGATGCCCTTCTCGTTGCGTCGGCGATCCGCGTTGACGCGCTTGCGGACGACGGCGTGGTGACCGCCGGACAATCGGTGCGGGTGTCGTTGTACGCGGTGGCAAACGGTGGGTCGTCCGCGCAGCTTCGTGACATCCGGCTCAGCGGGTTCGACAATCCGCCGGCGCCAAGCTGCTCCGGCGCGCTTGCCGCAGTGGTCACGTGCAACGTCCCGGCGAAAATCCCTCTCGACGCAGGCCTCTCGACGCCATATTGGACGCCGCGCACAGAGAGCGCGCGCTACGATTTCGACGCCGACGTGCCCTTCGGTGTACCGTTCCGGCCGTCGCCCTTCCTGGCCACGTTCAACCTGATCGTCGGCGGCGAAGCGGTCACGGTCACGCGCCTGGTGGAGTTCCGCTATAGCGACACCGTGGCTGGAGAAAAACGCTCCGAGCTGACCGTGTCGCCGCCGTTCGACGTGACGCTCGATCCCGAGATCGCTGTCGTCCCGGTGAGTGCACCCGCCCGGACGGTCGTCACAGTCACCGTCGGCAACAACCAGAAAGGCGCGGCGGCTGGAGCGGTCGCGCTGCAGGCTCCCGCGGGGTGGAGAGTCGAGCCGGCGAGCGCCCCAATCGCGTTCGGACGCGAGGATGAACAGACAACCATCGCGTTCGCGCTGACGCCACCC
>JANPCT010000958.1:0-2707 GCA_031431095.1 Acidobacteriota bacterium
CGGCAACGACGTCAACGACCTGCCGGCGATGATGCTGGTCGGGTGTCCGGTCGCCGTCGCCGACGCACACCCCGACGTCCTGCGCATCGCGCGGATCGTCCTCGACAAGCCCGGTGGCCGGGGCGCGGTTCGCGAATTCTGCGATCGCGCGCTGGCGGCGCTCGCGGCAGGCACGGTGCGCGCATGAACCCGATCGGGATCATGCAGGGGCGGCTGGTGCCGCCGGTGGGCGGAAGGATCCAGGCCTTCCCGGCGGACAACTGGCGCGACGAGTTCGCGCGCGCAGCAACCGCCGGGTTGGCCTCCATCGAGTGGATCGACGAGTCGTACGGCCGCGACGTCAACCCGCTCTGCAGCGAGAGCGGCATCGCCGAGCTGCGGGCGCTCTCGGCGCGGCATGGTGTCGCGGTGCGGTCGGTGTGTGCGGACTACTTCATGGAAGCGCCGCTCGTGCGCGCCGGCGCTGAATTGCCGGCGAGAATCGCGCATCTCGTGTGGCTCGTCGATCAGTGCCGGATCGCCGGCATCGGGCGGGTCGTCCTGCCGTTCGTTGACGCCTCCGACGTGGGCACCCCTGATGAAGAACGCGAACTGATTGCGGTCCTCGAGCGCGTCGAGCCGGCTGCGACCGCGGCCGGCGTCGAGCTGCACCTCGAGATGTCCTTCGCACCTGAACGGTTTGCCGCATTTCTCGATCGACTTCCCGCGGCGGTGCGCGTCAACTACGACTCGGGCAACAGCGCCTCGCTCGGGTATCACCCCCGCGACGAGTTCGCCGCGTACGGCGATCGAATCGGCAGCGTCCACGTGAAAGATCGCGTGCGCGGCGGCGGCACGGTGCCGCTCGGCAGCGGCGACGCGGACCTGCCGTCGTTCTTCGCCGAATTGCGGCGCATCGCCTATGCCGGAGACGTGATCCTCCAGGTCGCGCGCGGCGAAGCCGGGCAGGAAGTCGAGTCGGCACGGCGTAACCGCGCCTTCGTCGAGGCGGCGCTGCGATGAACCTGGGCCTCACGGACCGCGTTGCCGTGGTGACGGGATCCTCGCGCGGTATCGGCCTCGGCATCGCCCGTGTGCTGGCCGCCGAAGGCTGCCGCGTGCTGCTCACCGGGCGCGACGCCGATGCACTGGCGCGCGCGCGGCACGACTTTCCCGCGGATGCCGTCGCGACATACGCCGGTGACCTGACGCAGTCCGATCACCTGGCCCGCGCGGCCGGCGAGGCTGCGGCGCGGTGGGGGGCGATCGATATCCTTGTTGCGAATCTCGGGTCCGGTGCGGCGCGCGGCGGCTGGGCGCTCGAGGAGACGGACTGGAATGCCAGCCTCGAGCTCAACTTCCATTCGTCCCGGCGTGCCGCCGAAGCGGTGCTGCCGGGCATGACCCGGGCGGGCCGCGGCAGCATCGTGTTCATCTCGTCGATTGTCGGCGTGCAAGGAATCGAGGCGCCGCTCCCCTACAGCGCCGCGAAGACCGCGGTGATCGCCTACGCGAAGAACCTGAGTCGGGCGGTCGCGCGGCAAGGCGTTCGCGTCAACGTGGTCGCGCCTGGCAATGTCCTGTTCGACGGCGGATCGTGGGCGCGGAAACAGTCCGACGATCCCGTCCGCGTCGGCGCGTATCTCGAGAGCGAAGTGCCGATGAACCGCTTCGGCACGCCCGAGGAGATCGGCTCGGTCGACGCGTTCATCGCGTCCGACCGCGCCTCGTTCATGACCGGCGCCTGTGTTGTCGCCGACGGCGGGCAGACCCGCGCCTATTGAGCATGACGGCACCCACCCGCGGCGGAACGCGCGCCCTCGACCGGTTCGACATGACCGGCCGTGTCGTCGTCGTCACCGGCGGGGCCGGGCTGCTCGGCGTGCGGCACGCTGAAGCGATCGCGTCGGCCGGCGGCGTTCCCGTGCTCGTGGACCTTTCGCTCGACGCCGCCCAGGCACGCGCCGAGGCGCTCGCGCGGACGTGGGGCGGCGGTGCCCTGGGGCTCGCCGCCGACATCACCCGCGACGACCAGGTCGATGGCGTCCGGGACCAGGTCCTGCAGCGCTACGGCCGGCTCGACGTCCTCGTCAACAACGCGGCAAACAATCCCAAGATGGAGGCGGGTGACGTCGCCTGGTCGCGCCTCGAGAATTTTCCGCTGGCGCAGTGGGAACAGGATCTCGCCGTCGGCCTGACCGGCGCGTTCCTGTGCGCGCGGTCGTTCGGCGCTGAAATGGCGCGCCGCGGCGCAGGCGTCATCCTCAATGTCTCGTCGGATCTCGGCGTCATCGCGCCGGATCAGCGCCTTTACCGGCAGCCCGGCTTGCCCGAGGATCGTCAACCGGTCAAGCCGGTCACCTACTCGGTCGTCAAGACCGGGCTCATCGGGCTGACGCGATACCTCGCGACCTACTGGGCCGATCGCGGCGTCCGCGTCAATGCCATCTCCCCGGGCGGCGTCTACAACGGCCAGCCCGAGGAGTTCGTGCGGCGCCTCGCGTCGCTCATTCCGCTCGGCCGCATGGCGGATATCGACGAGTATCAGAGTGCCGTGCTGTTCCTCTGCTCCGACGCATCCTCCTACATGACCGGGGCGAACCTCGTGATCGACGGAGGGCGCAGCGCATGGTGATGCCGCTCGATCGGTCGGCGCTGTTCTCGCTCGAAGGGCGCACCGTCGTGCTGACGGGCGCCAGCGGCTTCCTGGGCCGGACGATGGCCGCGG
>JANPCT010000959.1:0-6869 GCA_031431095.1 Acidobacteriota bacterium
CGCGATTCGCGGCGTCGAGGATCGAGTGTCCGTGGCGGTCAGCAATGCGCCGCGATCCACCGTGCTGTCGGGCGACCCGGAGACGCTTGATCTCGTGATCGGCCGGTTGACCAGCGCCGGCGTCTACTGCAAGCACGTCAAGGTGGACGTCGCCTCGCATAGCCCGCAGATGGAACCGCTCACGGGTGAGCTGCGCCAAGCGATTGCGGGCCTCACACCTCGCGCCTCGGCGATCCCGTTCTACTCGACCGTCGCCGGGGCCGTCGTCCCGGGCGGTGAGCTCGGCGTGGAGTACTGGTCGCGCAATCTCCGCGAGCCGGTGTTGTTCTCGACGGCGGTGTCGCGCCTGGTGGCCGACGGATACGATACGTTCGTCGAACTCAGCGCGCACCCGCTCCTCGTCCCGGCGGTGCAGGAGTCGCTTCGCGCCGAACGCCGCGCCGGTATGGTCGCCGGCTCGTTCACCCGTGACGACGTAGATGAACGCGCGAGCATGCTTGCGTCGCTCGGCGCGCTGTTCACGCACGGCCACGATCTGCCGTGGCAGCAGCTCTTCCTCGATGCGGGCCGCGTCGTGCCGATTGGGCCCTATTGCTTCGATCAGCAGCGCTGCTGGATTGAAGTGCAGTCGCGGCCCGCGGACACCGCCCCCAGTGCGGCGGACGACTGTCTCTACGAGATCAACTGGCTCGAACAGCCGCTCGGGACTGCTGACTCGCCTGGCCGCACGCGCAAGTGGCTCGTGATGGCCGATGAAGGAACACCGGCCATCGAGGCCGCGCGCCGCCTTGAAGGCGCCGGCCACGTGGTCACCGTCGTTCCTTCTCCCGCGGAACTGTGCGAAGCAGGTGTTGCATCGGCGGCGCGCGACGCCGCGCTCACGGCGGCGATCGACAACGTGATTACGCAGCACGGACACGGCTGTGACGCGATCGTTCACGCCTGGGCGCTTGCGAGCACCGCGTCGGCCGCCGGCGGCGACGAGCTCGCTGGAACGGTGGAGACGCTGTCGCTCACCGGACTGCGATTGCTGCAGAGCCTCGATCGTCACAGTGTCGTGTCGCGGCTGTACTTCGTCACCCGCGGCGCGCAGCCGGTCAACGGCGACGCTGTCGTGGAACCCGGCCACGCTGCGATGTGGGGTCTGGCGTCGGCAATTGCCGTCGAACATCCGGAGCTGCGCTGCACGCGCATCGATCTCGATCCCTCGGCCACAATCGCGACGGCGACGACGGACCTCCTGGCGGAGTTCATCGCGGCGCCCGACGACGACCTCGTTGCCCTGCGTGACGGACGCCGTTTCGTGGCCCGTCTCAAGCGCGGCGTCGACGCCATCGTCGCGCACGAAAATCTGTCGAGCATCGCGTCGCTCGCACGCTCGAACCCCGGCGCCCTGCGTGCGGCACTTGGGAAACGGCACGCGCCGCTCGAATCGCTGCTCGCGGGGCTCGTGAGTGAGCGCGGAATAACCGATCTTGCCGACGGCACAGGCCTGATTACCGGAGGCCTGAGCGGCCTGGGTCTCGTGAGTGCTGAGTGGCTGGTGAGCCAGGGTGCTCGCTCGCTTGCCCTGTTGTCGCGCCGATCTCCGTCGGCGGACGCGCTCGCGGCGGTGGAGCGCATGCGAGCGGCAGGCGCCGATGTTTGGGTGCTGCAGGGCGACGTCGCGGATCGTCACCAGCTCGAGGGCGTGCTCGCCGAAATCCGAGGCACCATGCGCCCGCTCACCGGCGTCATTCACGCCGCGGGTGTGCTTGACGACGCGGTGATCGCCCGGATGGAGGTGGCGCAGTATCGCAAGGTGCTCGCCCCGAAGATCCGCGGCGGGTGGCTGCTGCACGAGCTGACGAAGCGCGACGACATCAGCCTGTTCGTCCTGTATTCGTCGGTTCTCGCGTATCTCGGCGCCGCAGGGCAGGCCAATCACGCTGTGGCGAACGCGTTCCTCGACGGCCTCGCGCATTACCGTCGCGGTCAGGGTCTGGCGGCCACCAGCGTGAACTGGGGCGTGTGGTCCAGCGTCGGCAGCGCCGCGAAGAGCGGCCGGGGCGATCGCCTGGAGGGGATGGGCCTCGCGGCCATCACTCCGGCCGAAGGTTGCGCGGCACTCGAGCGCATCCTCGGCTCTGGTGCCGTGCAGGCGTCGGTGATGCGTTTCACGCCGGAGACCTGGCAGCAGCGTCTCTCCGGCGCGGCGCGATCGGGTCTGCTGGCCGAGTTCGCTGCGGCTCCCGCCGCCGGGGACGCCGCATCGTCCCATCCGACTGCGGGTCCGTCGTTGCTGGAACAGGTGACCGCCGCGGCTCCCCGCGAGCGGCTCGGCATCATCGAGCGCTTCATCATGGCGCGCGCCGCGCGCGTGCTGCGGCTGAGGCTCGATCAGATCGATGCCGAGAAGCCGCTGCGCGCGATGGGCCTCGACTCCCTGCTGGCCGTGGAGTTCCGTAATCGCATGGAAGCCGACACGGGCCTGAGCATACCGACCACGTTGATCTGGAATTACCCGACCGTCGCGCGGCTGGCTCCGCAGATCTCCGAGAGACTCGGCGTCTCGACAGAGGCCGCCGCACCCGTCGAAGCCTCGGGTGACGATCTCGACGCGCTGCTCGGCGCGCTCGAGGGACTCTCGGACGACGACGCCCGGCAAGCGCTTCTTGGCGGCCGACGGGTGGCGGATGTCTGATCTGCTCGACCGTCTCAATCAGCTTTCTCCAGACAAACGCGCGCTCCTGGCGCGCCGCCTGCTGGGCGATGCGGCCCCGGTACGGCAGGTGGAGCCGGTTGCGATCGTGGGCCTGAGCTGCCGTTTCCCCGGCGGTGCCGACACTCCCGAAGCGTTCTGGAATTTGCTGGCCGGGCGGGTCGACGCCATCACCGAAGTGCCTGCCGATCGCTGGAATGCGGAGGCGCTGTACGACGCGGACGCCACGGCGGCCGGCAAGGTCGCGACGAAATGGGGTGGGTTCGTCGACGGCATCGATCGCTTCGAGCCGCAAGTGTTCGGCATTTCGCCGCGCGAAGCAGCGCGCATGGATCCGCAGCAGCGCCTCTGGCTCGAGGTGGCGTGGGAAGCGTTCGAACATGCCGGCCTGACGCTCGAGGCCCTGGCCGGCAGCCAGACGGGGGTGTTTCTCGGCCTGCACAGCCACAGCAGCGATTACTTCTGGATGCAGTTGCGCGAGCCGGCGAGCATGGACGCGTTCACCGGTCCGGGTAACGCGCACAATATCGCCGCCGGGCGCCTCGCGTACCTGCTCGATCTGCGGGGTCCCGCTCTCACCATCGACACGGCATGTTCGTCGTCGCTCGTGGCCGCCCACATGGCGTGCCAGAGCCTGCGCGCCGGCGACTGTCGCATCGCGCTCGTCGGTGGCGTCAACGCCATGCTCTCCCCGATCTGGAGCATTCCGCTGTCGCGGATGCAGATGTTGTCGCCGACGGGGCGATGCCGCGCCTTCGACGCCTCGGCCGATGGGTTCGTCCGCAGCGAGGGTGCCGGAGCGGTGGTGCTCAAACGTCTCTCCGATGCGATGGCCGACGAAGACCACGTGCTCGCGGTCATCCGCGGCTCCGCGCTGAACCAGGACGGCCGCACCAACGGCATCACCGCGCCGAACGGGCTGGCGCAGCGCGCCCTGCTGCGAGCGGCGCTCGTGAATGCCGGCGTGCCCGCGGCCGCCATCTCCCACGTCGAAACGCACGGCACCGGGACGGCGCTGGGTGATCCGATCGAGTTCGAAGCGCTGGCCGAGGTCCTCGGCGAGGGACGCGCGGCTGGCCGGCCGTGCTGGCTTGGCGCCGTGAAAAGCAATCTCGGCCACCTCGAGGGCGCGGCCGGGATCGCAGGGTTGATCAAGGTTGTCCTCGCGCTGCAGCACCGCGCCGTTCCGCCCGTCGTGCATTTCTCCGAGCTCAATCCGCACATCGCGGTGGACGCGGGCAACTTCCCGGTTCCGACGCGAATGGAAACGTGGAGCGGCGACGGGCTGCTGACCGCCGGTGTCAGCTCGTTCGGCTGGTCGGGTACGAACGCGCATCTGATCGTGGAAGAGGCGCCGGCGCAGCACCACGGCGCTGCCGGCCCAGACGCGGTCCTCGTGCTTCCGGTAAGTGCACGCACCCCCGAGTCGCTGAAGGCGCAGGCCCAGCGATGGTCGATGTTCCTCGGCGCGAACGAACCGGACTTGAACGCCGGAGCCGTGTGCCGGTCGGCTGCGCTTCGCCGCACGCACCACGAGCATCGGCTCGCGGTTGTCGGAGATTCGCTCGCGGAACTGCAGCAGGGGCTGTCGAGCTTTGCGATGGGCGCCGCCGCATTCACTGTGCACTCCGGGCGCGTGAGACCAGGGCGGAAGTCGTCCGTCGTGTTTGCGTTCACCGGACAGGGGCCGCAGTGGCCGGGCATGGGCGTCGATCTGCTGCGCCGCGTCCCCGCGGCGCGCGAGGTGGTGGAGCGCTGCGACGCCATCGTGCGAGAAATCGCCGGATGGTCACTGGTCGAGGCGCTCGAGGCTGATGGATCGAAGTCTCGGCTCGAACACACCGAAGTGGCCCAGCCGGCCATCTTCGCGGTGCAGGCGGCCATCGTCAGCGCGCTCCGCGCATGGGGCGTCGAACCCTCGTGCGTGGTCGGCCACAGCCTCGGTGAGATTGCGGCAGCGTGGTGCGTTGGCGCGGTCACATTGGAGGATGCGATTCGCGTGGCGGTGCACCGGGGCCGGCTGATGGAGCAGGCGACGGGGTCCGGGCGCATGGTTTCCATCGAGAGGTCGGTCGAAGACATTCGATCCGTGGTCAAGGACTGGCGCGGGCTGTCGATTGGCGCGGTCAACGGGCCGCGCTCGACGGTGCTGTCCGGGGAGACGTCGGCCGTTGAGTCCGCAGTGGCCCTCCTGACCAGTGAAGGGGCTGAAGCCCGCTACTTGCCCGTCCAGTACGCATTTCACAGCGAGCAGATGAGCGGCGCCGCACGCGAGCTCGAGGCGGTCCTCGGGAAGCTGACACCTTCGGCTGTATCGACGAAGATGGTGTCGACCGTCACGGGAGCGCCGTGCACCGGACGCGATCTGACTGCCGCTTACTGGCGGCGCAATGTGCGGGAGACGGTCCGCTTCGCTGATGCGATCGCCTCTATCGCGGCGGAGTCGCCGGTATTCGTAGAGATTGGCCCGCATCCAGCGCTGCGTCACGCCATCACCGCTTCCGCGGCGGATTCTGGCGACGCGATCGTCGGCCATTCACTGCACCGCGGTCGCGACGGCTACACGTCGCTGCGCGGCACAATTGGCTTGCTGTTCACCGCTGGTTGCAGCATCGATTGGCGCCGCCTCAATCCGGGGAGAGCCGAGCCGGTCGCCCTGCCGACGTATGCGTGGCAGCGAGAGCGATTCTGGCTGGATCACATCCGGCCCTACACCGATGCCGCGACTTTGCCGACCGCGGCGGCCGAGGCTTCGGATCCGTCACGGCTGTTGTACTCACCGGAGTGGGTTGCCGATAGCACTACGCCGCTGCACGCAACGGCACTCGGCACGTCAGGCACATGGCTGGTGCTGTCGGACCGCGGAGGGGTCGGAGCCCAGGTATGCGCGACGCTCGAACGGGCGGGGCACAATGCCATCATCTGCTACGCAGGTGCGAGCGGCGAGAGTCACGACCCCCGGAATGTCGAAGCGATCGCGCAACTGTGTCGAGACGCGGCGGCATCAACTCCGCTACTGCGCGGCGTCGTACACCTCTGGAGCCTCGATGCGGCTCCTGCGACGGCCATCGGTGCCGATGCGCTTGCCGCACAGCAGGCCGAGAGCTGCAGCAGCGCGCTTGGCCTCGTGCGCGCGCTTGCGTCCATCACCGCGCCGGTTCCTCTCTGGATCGTGACCCGCACGGCGCAAGCGCTGGGCGACGCCGTTCCATCCGTGGAGGGGTCGGCGATCTGGGGTCTCGCGCGCACCGTCGCGATCGAGCATCCCGCGTTGGCCTGTACCTGCGTCGATGTGCCGCTCGATCCGCATGAAGCCGCGAACGCGCTCGTCGCCGAGCTCGCACGCACCGCACCCGAGCGCGAGATCGCGATCCGTGGTTCTTCACGTTTCGTTCGCCGGCTGGTGCGCGTCGCCTCGGCAAGCGCCCCTCTCACGCTGAGAGCAGACGCGACCTACCTGGTGACCGGAGGGCTTGGCGCGCTTGGGCTGAAGACGGCGGAGTGGCTGGTGTCCTCTGGCGCACGGCTCCTGGTGCTCACCGGCCGTTCGGCGCCCGCGGAGGCTGCCGAGAAGGCGATCGCGAAGATGCGTTGTGCCGGAGCGACGATCGAGACCGTGCGGGCGGATGTGTCGCGCAATGCGGACGTCGAGTCTCTCTTCGCAAGGCTTGTCGCTGGATCGTTCCCGCTGAAGGGCATCGTGCACGCGGCGGGCGTGCTGGACGACGGGGTGGCGCTGCAGCTGACATGGGAACGCCTGCGCTCGGTGTTCGCGCCAAAGATCGCGGGTGCGTGGAATCTTCACGTCGCGTCCGCCGCGCTGCCGCTCGACTTCTTCGTCCTGTATTCCTCGCTGGCGTCCGTGCTCGGGTCCGCGGGGCAGGGCAATTACGCGGCGGGAAATGCGTTTGTCGACGCGCTGGCTCACCTCCGCACAGCCCAGGGCCTGCGCGGGCTCAGCGTCGGATGGGGAACGTGGGGCGAAGCCGGTATGGCCGCGTCGCTGAACGACGCGAACCGGCAGCGTCTCGCAAAGGCGGGCGTCACCGACATGGATCCGTCGGCGGCCTTTACCGCGCTCGCCGGCGCGATCGAGAGCCGGAGGCCGCACGTCGCAATCATGTCGGTCGACTGGACGCGTTACGCGGAATACCGCGGCGCCGCCTTA
>JANPCT010000960.1:0-5045 GCA_031431095.1 Acidobacteriota bacterium
CAACGGAAACGAGAAAGGGTTCGATCCCGCCGCGTTCCTGCTCCGGCCCGGCCGGAGGACGACGACCGCGCCCGTCCGAACCGCATACTGTCCGGGAAGGCTCGCTGCCCGGCCCTCGCCGGTGTCTCCGGCGAGCTCGAGCACCCGCTCGACGTGATCGAAGCCGATTGTTCGGGGTCCCGCGAACCGCTGCAGCGCGGCGTGGACGACGCGGGAGCTCAGCGCGCGAGGCGCGCGAGCCAGACCGGCAACATCGATTTTGACGGCTACGTCATTTAAGACGACCCGGGCCGCCAAATCGATTGCCTTCTGATGAAGAAATTCCTCGTCCTGCCGGGCCAGCGCAGCATCGCGCGCGAGCACATCTGTAACCCGCGACGAAAATTGTGACGCGAGGTACGGCAGTAGCTCGTGGCGGACGCGGTTCCGTGGGATGCAGACGTCGGCATTGGTGCGGTCTTCGCGGAAGGTCTGGCCGCAGGCGCCCAGGTAGACACGAAGTTCCTCGCGCCGCGCGTCCAGGAGGGGCCGGATGACGCGTCCGCTCCGCGGGTAAATCGAGGCGAGACCGCGCGTGCCTGAGCCGCGCAACAGCCGCAGCAGGAACGTCTCCGCCTGATCGTCGGCCGTATGGGCGACGGCGATCCAGTCCGCGGACAGATCGCCGGCCGCGCGATGCAGGAACTCGTAGCGGGCGGCGCGGGCGGCGTCCTCGACCGACCGCTTCCCGGTGCGTGCGCGCGCCGCGACATCGGCGCGTTCGGCCAGGAACGGGACGCCGATGCGTGTTGCGAGAGCGTCGCAAAAACCTTCGTCGGCATCCGCCTCGGCGCCGCGAAGCTGGTGATTGAGGTGAGCAGCGCCCGCAACCGTGAGATGGCCGTCGCGCTCGAGCTCGCGCAGTACCAGCAGCATGGCCACCGAGTCGGCGCCGCCGGAAAGAGCCACGAGCACACGATCGCCCGGCTGCGCCAGCGCGTGGCGACGGATGGTCTCGAGCGCGCGCACACGCAGACTCATGGCCATACAGCAACGCAGACAGGGAAGGCAGCGGGGCCGCGGCTGGCAGCGTCTGCCTTCCGGCCTCCGCCCTCCTGCCTTCTACCCTGTGCCTCAAGCAGCGTAAGGAAGAAATGGTGCCGGTGCAGGGACTTGAACCCCGGACAACGCGGATATGAGCCGCGTGCTCTAACCAACTGAGCTACACCGGCAGGAATTCCTGATTATATCTGGTCTTGGGTTCCGGCTCGCAGGTTTGGGGCAGGCTGGCGGTTCGGCCAGGTCGCAGATTGGCGTCGAGTTCGGCGGTCGCGGGCCGGGTGCGCGGGTCGCAGGTCCGGGCGGGGGGGCGCGTTCCCGGCTGGTGCGTTATAGTCGCGCCGTGAAATTCGGCTACGAGGACTTCGATCTGTCGAGCGTGCGGACGTATCCACTGACGGGCCGGAAGAGCAAGGCGCATGCTGCCGATTTCGCGACCCCCTTCAAGGCCGGGAGCGGCGTGCGCGGGCTGCTTGCGACGCTGCCAAACCTCCTCGCCGGCTCGGATTTCCGCCAGGTGGTCGTCGCCCTTCGCGCGGCGCGCGACGGCGGCCGCGGCATCATCTGGGGCCTGGGCGCGCACGTCGTCAAGACGGGGCTGTCGCCGATCCTGGTGGACCTGATGGAGCGCGGCTTCGTGTCGGCGGTCGCCACCAACGGCGCGGGCGTGATTCACGACTTCGAGTTGGCGCTCTCCGGCGCCACGTCGGAGGACGTGGACGAAGCGCTCGGACCGGGCCGCTTCGGCATGGCCGAGGAAACCGCCACCCGGCTGAATGGAGCGATCACCGAGGGCGTCGGACAGGGCCTTGGGCTCGGCCAGTCGGTCTGCCGTTACCTCGCGTCCGTACGGCCGCCGCACGCGGGGATCAGCGTGCTCGCCGCCGCGGCACGCCTCGAGATCCCGGTAACGGTGCACGTGGCCATCGGCACCGACATCATCCACATGCACCCCGCCGCCTCGGGGGCCGCGATCGGTGAAGGCAGCCTGCGCGACTTCCGCTACTTCACCTCGAACGTCGCGCGACTCGAAGGCGGCGTGTATCTCAACTGCGGCTCGGCGGTCGTCCTTCCCGAGGTGTTTCTCAAGGCCGTCGCACTGGCGCGCAACCAGGGGCGATCGCTCGACGGCCTGACCACGGTGAATCTCGACTTCGTGCGCCACTATCGGCCGCAGACCAATGTCGTCTCGAGACCGGTAGCGGGCAGCGGCCAAGGCTACTCCCTCATCGGCCACCACGAGATCATGATCCCGCTCCTCGCGGCCGCGTTGATCGACGAGTAGCCGGGCCCTTTCAGACGATGAGCATCGCGTCGCCGTAGCTGTAGAACCGGTACCGCTGCGCCACCGCTTCGCGGTACGCCGCGAGGACGCGCTCGCGCCCCGCAAAGGCTGCCACGAGCATCAGCAGCGACGATTTCGGCAGATGAAAATTCGTCAGCAGGCCGGCGATTACCTGGAGATCGACGCCGGGGTGGATGAACACCTCCGCCACCGCGCGTCCGGGATGAAGGCGGCCGCCGCCGCGCCGGGCGGCATCTTCGAGCGCCCGCGTCGTCGTCGTGCCAATCGCGATCACGCGCCGGCCGGTCTCGAGAGCGCGATTGACGGCTGCGGCCGTGTGCGCCGGGATGTCATAGCGCTCGGGATCGACGACGTGTTGTTCGACCTCGTCGACACGCACCGGCTTGAAGGTCCCGTAGCCGACGTGAAGCGTGACGGTGACGCGCTGCGCGCCCGCCTCGTCAATCGCGCGCAGGAGCGCGTGATCGAAATGGAGCCCGGCAGTCGGTGCGGCGATCGAGCCGCGGGCCGAGGCGAACAGGGTCTGATACCGCTCGCGATCGTCGGGCGTGTCGGGCCGGTGAATGTATGGCGGCAGCGGTATGTGCCCGATGGCATCGACCAGCGTGTCGACATCCTCGCCGGCCTCGCTCCACAGCCGCACGCGGCGGCGGCCGAAGAACTGCCGCTCCAGGACCTCCGCCATCAACACTCCCGCGTCGTGAGGGAAGCGCACGAGCGCGCCGGGTTTCAGCTTCTGCCCCGGATGCATCAGGGCTGACCAGACCTGCACGGACGCGGCATTCCCGGCGCCGGCATCGGGTGACCCGGGCGGTGCGTGTTCCTCTCTGGCTACGAGAAGACATTCGACCGCGCCGCCGCTCGGCACGCGGTTGCCGAGGAGCCTGGCCGGAAACACGCGCGTGTCGTTCGCGGCAAGCACATCTCCGGGCCTGAGGAATTGCGGCAGATCGCGGATGCGCGCGTGCGTCACCGCGCCCGACGTTCGATCGAGCACGAGCAGCCGCGATTCCCCTCGTGGAACCGCGCTCTGTGCGATCAACTCGTCCGGCAACGCAAAATCAAACGCGTCTACTCTCACCCGTTCTGCACCCGTCTTCCGTGACGTCTCCGACTGAATAGTCCGGAGAACGGTCAAGCCCGAATCGTCGAGCTCGAGTGACGAAACCCGCCCCCCGTAACCGTTGCCGAACCGATACAATCATCGTCGATGCCAGACGCCATCCGGTCCGCGGGAGAAGGAATCACCCCGGCGCCGGCGCCGATGAGTCCTTCTCCGGGCGCGGCGGGGGAACCCGCTCCGGCAGTCGTCGACACCAAGGTCAGCGTCACCAGCGTCACGCTCACCGTCCTCGCCAGCGTCGTCGTTGTCGTCACGCTGCAATACATGCAGGCGGTGTTCGTGCCCGTGGTGATCGGCATCCTCGTCGCCTACGGCCTGGAGCCGTTCGTCTCGGCGCTCGCGCGCCTGCGCGTTGGCCGATCGATCGGTGCCTCCATCGTCCTGCTCGCACTGCTGGGACGAGTCGGAATCGCGTTGTATGCCCTCTCGGGCCAGGCGCTGCAGATCGTCGCGCAGGTTCCCGAAGCCGCGCAACGCATTCGCGCGCGCGTCGTCAGCCGCGGGCGCCATGGCGACAGTGCGATCGGCCAGGTTCAGAAGGCCGCGACGGAGTTGCAGAAGACCGCGGAGGTCGCGTCCACGGCATCGGCGGACAAGGGCGACAAGAGCGCGACGCCGGAGGTCACGAAGGTCCAGGTCGTCGAACCAGCGTTCGACGCGAACGGCTACCTGTATGCGGGCGGAGTCAATCTCCTCGCCGCCGCCGGGCAGGGTGCCGTGATCCTCTTTCTCGTCTACTTCTTCCTCGTCACCGGAAATCTCTACAAGAAAAAAATCGTCAAGATCGCGGGACCGCATCTCTGGCAGAAAAAGCTGACCGTCGAAATCCTCGACGAGATCAATACGCAGATTGAAAGCTTCATCCGCGTCCAGCTGCTCACGAGCGCAGTCGTCGCGGCGGTCACGATGGCGGCGCTGTGGTACTTCGGGCTGCGCCAGTTCGTGATCTGGGGCTTGCTCGCCGGCATTCTCAATTCCATTCCCTACCTCGGGCCGCTGATCGTGACCGGCGGTCTGGGCGTGGTCGCGTTCATCCAGTTCGACGATGTGCGGAAGACGGTGATGGTGTGTGCCGTGGCGTTCGTCATCACCAGCCTCGAAGGTTTCCTGCTGACGCCGGCGCTCATGAGCCGCGCGGCGCGCATGAATCCGGTCGCCATCTTCGTGGGGCTGCTGTTCTGGAGCTGGATCTGGGGGATCGCCGGTGCGGTGCTCGCGGTGCCGATGCTGATGATGATCAAGGCGGTCTGCGATCACATCGAGGATCTGCAGCCGGTCGGGGAGCTACTGGGCGAGTAGGCGGCCGAGCGAGTATCCCAGCCATCCGAGAAGCAGGATGGGCAGGGCGGCCAATATCAGCACGACCAGTCCGCAGAGAATCACGAAGACGTAGTCGCCGCTCGTCGGCGGATGGCCCACGGTGGCATGGCGCTCGAGCAGTTCGAGATTCCACGCGTTCGCCTTCCAGCCGAAGTCGAAGAGATCTCCCACCACCGGGATGACGCCGACGGCCGTGTCGATGATCACGTTCAGCACCATGCGCGCGAGGACGACCTTCGGGACGCCGAGACGGACCCC
>JANPCT010000961.1:0-2569 GCA_031431095.1 Acidobacteriota bacterium
CGACGAGACGCCGCGGACGTCGCGGACGTCGCGGACGTCGCGGACGTCGCGGACGTCGCGGACGTCGCGCCCGTACTGGAACGCACCGGCGTCGAGCACGTCTTCCCGTCCCTGCTGCCACACGCCGAACAGCGCCGAGCCTGGCTTGTATTCCCTGCGCGACGGACGATGCTTTGTAGGAATTCTTAGATTGTTACCAGTGCCATGCGCCGGGTGACGAATTGGAGCGGCGTTGGTTCGAAATGGAACAAGGGCCGGTCTCGATGGCGCGGGCGGGCGGTATTCGGGTGTAAACACGGACAGCGGAGTCGGACCGGTTCTTGCCCCTTCCCTTCCCGTGATCTGGTTCTACGAACGCAAAGGCGAGCACCTGCGCTGCGAGATCCGCCAACTGATCGAAGGGGACCAGTTCGCGCTGGTCGTCACGATGCCGGACGGCAGCGAGCGGACCGAGCTGTTCGACGACGGAGGCGCACTGAATCGCCGATCGCTGGAGCTCGAGAAGATGCTGCAGACCAAAGGGTGGAACGGACCGTACGCGCGAGATATCTAGCGGGTCCGCGAGGTTCATGCAACCCAGCGTCTAGTCCGCAACGGATCGGTCCTCGCCCTTACGCGGCCCTGAACAGCGTCAGCGCAAAACGCGCGCTTTCGTCAATCCACTGCTCGTGGGTGGTGAAGCCGGCATCGACGCCCATCTCGTTGATCTGTGCCGGCGAATATTTGTACGAACTCTCCGTCCAGATGCGCTCACCGCGCCCGAACGCCACCGTCACTCCGGCGCGCGCGATCGTCACGACCTGATCGGCGCGGCTTTCCAGGTGCATCTCGACCCGGCTCTGCGCCGCGTTCCATGTCGCGACGTGCGTGAACGCGCCCAGGTCGAACGTCCCGCCCAGCTCGCGATTGATCCGCACCAGCAGGTTTCGGTTGAACGCGGCGGTCACGCCAAGCGGGTCGTCGTAGGCAAGCTGCAGATCGTGCTCCGGCTTGACCAGGTCCGCGCCAAGCAGGAGGGCGTCTCCCGGCGCCAGCGCGCTGCGGATCGAGCGCATGAACTCGTACGCGGCCGGCATGTCGAAATTCCCGATGTTCGAACCGAGCAGCAGCACGCACATGGGATCGTTCCCGGTGCGCGCAGCCGCGGCGTGGCGCAGCCCGTCTTCATAGGTCTCCCGATGCCCGACGACGGAGATGTGGCGGAGACGGCCGAGCGTGCGCTCGGATTGCTCGAGCGCCTGCGGTGAGATGTCGATCAAGTGGACGCGCGCGCGCCCGCCCGCCTGCTGCAGCGCTTCCGCGAGGATGACGATTTTCTCGCCAGAGCCGCACCCGAGCTCGACGACGAGCGGGACCGCGCCGCTGTCGGCGCGAAGACGTTCGACAATCGTGCCGGCGTGCTGTTCGAGCAACGCGCGTTCGGCGCGGGTGATGCGGTACCAGGGCAGGCGGCAGATCGCCTCGAACAGGCTGGAGCCGAGCGCGTCGTAGAGGTACTTGGACTGCAGCTGCTTGGGCGTCAGTGACAGGTCACGGCGGACGTCGCTGGCAAACGATGCGTCGAGCGGCGCGGCGCGGCGTTCGACGGGTGCAAAGGCGGCGTGGGATTGTTCGGTCATCGGTTCTCGGTTCATCGAGCCGCGGACGCGACCGTCCGGAACTTCGCATAGACGTACGGGTAGTTGGCGCGGAACCAGTTGCGGAAACTGGGACGCACGAGATCCCGGGCCGTCGCGGGCGACGCCCCTTTGATGACGTAGTGCAGACCGTCGAAGAAGTCGGCCGAGTACTCGGGATACGCGCGCATCGGGACGAAGCCCTCGAACGGCGCGAACACGGTCGACGTCCATTCCCAGCCGTTGCCGACCAGATCGAAGACCCCGGCGGCGCTCGGCGGATGCGAACCCACAGGGATCGGATCGAACCCGGCAAAGTCGAAGTGGCCGGTAGTCGCTCCCTCCGCGGCGAGGTGAAACTCTGCTTCTGTCATCAGGCGCCGGCCCTTCCAGCGCGCGTAGGCCGACGCTTCCGCGTGACTTACGTACACCGGCCAGTCCGGGGGCAGGGGAAGCGACTCGAACATCCCCCGCCACCGGTACGGTGTCGACGTCGCCGTGGTCTCTTCCCTGATCCAGAAGGCGGGATGCTGCACGCGCTCCTGTTGCACCCAGGTCCAGCCTTCCTCGTCCCACAACTCGCGAGCGGTATAGCCGCCGGCGGCGATGAAGTCGAGAAACTGCGCGTTCGTGACGGGGAGGGGGTCGACATCGAACGCCGCAACTTTGACCGGATGGGCGTCGAACTCGTTGTCCCAGGCGAATGCCACCTCGTCGCGTCGCACCCCCAGCGTCGCGACCCCGGCGGCGATCCGGACCGGGGTCTGACCCCGGCCCGGGTGACTCGAGCGACCGCGGGCTGGCAGAGTCTGCGTACCGACCAGACTTGGAAGAACAGCGTGGTCCAGTAAAAACGGGGTCTGACCCCGCTTCTGCCGCTTCTGATCGTACGGCAGGCGGTGCCACATGTAGAGGAGCGTTTCCTGGTGCATCGCCTCGTGCTCGAGCGCGGT
>JANPCT010000962.1:0-6038 GCA_031431095.1 Acidobacteriota bacterium
CGCGGCCCGCAGCGCCTGACACCAACCGACGCCGAACTGACGGCCTATCTCGACTCGATCAAGGACAAGGTGAGGAACGCCGCGGTACTGGTCGGCAAGCCGATCTTCGTACCGGTCAACCTGACGCCGCCCGCGGGTCGCCTCACCGACGAGGCCGTGCGCTGCCGCTACGACGACAACGCCGCCACTGACCCGGCGTGCACTGCGCTCACCCAGGGCCGCGGCGGCCGCGGCGCTGGAGGCGGTGCAGCTGGACGCGGCGCGGCGGCCGACCCCACGCGGCTGACGGCGCGCCAGATCGCCGACAAGACCGAC
Organism: Acidobacteriota bacterium; assembly: GCA_031431095.1. GTDB lineage: Bacteria > Acidobacteriota > Vicinamibacteria > Vicinamibacterales > 2-12-FULL-66-21 > JAICSD01. The sequence goes on from JANPCT010000962.1 coordinate 316, forward strand.
GGCTTCCTCGTGCAGAACATGGCCGCATTCCGGATCAATGACGCCGGACGGCCGCACGGCCAGATCGTCGCGTTCGACAACCGCACCTACGACGTCGCCAGGGTCGTTCCGACCGTCGTCATGCGCAACGAAGACTACGGCCGGATCGCCCGTATCCTTGCGGACGGGACCCCCGTGGAACTCGAGGCGACAATCACCAACAAAACCTATCCCGCCGGGCCGTCGTACAACGCGGTCGCCGAGATCGCCGGGACCGACAAGACCGCGGAAGTCGTCATGGCCGGCGGACATCTCGACAGCTGGCAGTCAGCCACCGGCGCGACCGACAACGCCATTGGCTGCGCGATCATGATGGAGGCGGCCCGCATCCTGAAAACGCTGGGTGTGCAGCCGCGCCGGACCATCCGCATCGCACTGTGGAGCGGTGAAGAAGAAGGACTGCTCGGGTCGCTCGCCTATGTCAAACAGCACTTCGGCGCCGCTGAAACGCCGACACCCGAGTTCGCGAAGTTCAACGGCTACCTGAACATCGACACCGGCACCGGACGGCTTCGCGGCGCCTCGGTCTTCGGTCCACCCGAGGCCGCCAGGATACTCCGCGACATCCTCGCGCCGTTCCAGGACCTCAAGGTCGGCGGTGCGACCGCCACCACCAGCCGCGCCACCGGCGGCACCGACAGCACGTCGTTCAACAACGCCGGCCTGCCCGGGATCGGCTTCAACCAGGACGGCATCGAATACGGCAGCCACACGCACCACACCAACCTGGACACCTACGAGCGCGTCATCGAGGCCGACGTCCGTGACGCCGCCGTGGTCGTCGCCGGCACGTTGTATCAACTCGCGATGCGCGACGAGCCGCTGCCCCGCTTCGCGCCCGACAAGATGCCCCCGCCTCCCCAGCGCGGCGGCGGCATCTAGATCCCAAGTACTTGAAGGAACCTCAAAACGGTCGACGTGCTCCTTCGATCTTCGTATTCCTTCGACTCTTCGAGTGAGAAAGAGACACCATGCCCAGACTGATCGAGAAGCCTACCAAGATTGATTGCGTCGGTACCAAGCCCAAACAGATCCAGGAGTTCGCCGGACACGTGAACTCCGGCCACTCGAGCGTCAGCGTCGCGCGCATGATCTCTCCGAGCGGCTGGGAAGAGCCCGGACAGCGGCCGGATTTCGAGGAGATCACCGTCGTGCTGAAGGGGACGCTGCATGTGGAACACGAAGGAGGCGCGCTCGACGTGCACGCCGGGCAGGGGGTGGTGACAAGCCCCGGCGAATGGGTGCGCTACAGCACACCTGGCCCCGAAGGAGCGGAATACGTGGCAGTGTGCCTGCCGGCGTTCTCGCCCGACACCGTGCATCGGGACTAAACGCTCAGGCCGGCGTGCGGCGAAAAAAAAGGTTGTGAACGCATTGAACGTTCACAACCCCCGAAAGCCTAAACCCCGAAGCCTAAAGCCTGATCCTCACCGGATCACCAGCTTGTCGACGACTCTCGAAACGCCCTTTGTCGTCCTTGCCAGGCGGAGCGCTTCCGCTTTTTCCGCAGCCGAACTCACCGGTCCGGTCAGCGTGACGACGCCCTTCTCGGTATCGACATCGATCTTCAGCCCGGCGACAGCGGTGTCGCCCAGCAGCTTGGTCTTGACGGCGCTCGTGATCTCAGCGTCGGTCATGACGCCGATACCCTTCTTGACCTGCGGCGTCGTGTCGTCCTTGACGACGACCTTCGTGTCCTTCACCGCGTCGGCTGCTTTCTTCGCCGCCTCCTTCGTCTTCTTGGCGGCCGCCTTCGCCTTGGGTGTCGCATCGTCCTTGATGACGATGGTCGTTTCCTTCGGCTTTTCCTGCGGCTTGTCCTGCGCGTTAGCGCCCGCAGCGGTAAACGTCAGTACGGCACAGGCCGCGGCGATTGCGATTTTCCTCAACATGCAGTGATCCCCTAGTTCTTTTTCGGTTCGACCGTCAGCTTGCTGACGACACTCTTCACGCCCTTGGTCGTTCTGGCGAGTCGGAGCGCTTCGGCTTTTTCCGCGGCGGAGTGCACTGCGCCGGTCAGCGTGACGACGTGGTTGCTGGTGTCGACGTCGATCTTGAGGCCGCCCACCGCGGTGTCGGCGAGGAGCTTCGTTTTGACTGCGGTGGTGATCGCCGCGTCGGTCGTCGCGTCCATCGCATCGGCGCTCTTGTCCTTGGTGTCGGCCTTCATGTCATGGGCCTTGTCCTTGGTGTCGGTTTTCATGTCATGGGCCTTGTCCTTCGCGTCGGCCTTCATGTCATGGGCCTTGTCCTTGGCGTCGGCTTTGGCTTCCCGGGCGTCGGCCTTCGCGGCGGTCTTGGTGTCATTGGCCGCGGTCTTCATCGGCTCCATCGTCAGCTTGCTGACGACGCGGTTCACACCCTTGGTCGTTCTGGCGAGTCGCAGCGCTTCGGCCTTCTCCGCCGCACTGTGAACAGGGCCCGTCAGAGTCACGACGTGGTTGGTCGTGTCGACGTTGATGTTGAGGCCGCTGACCTTCGTATCGGCGAGGAACTTGGTCTTCACCGCGGCAGTGATCGCGGCATCGGTCAAGTCGCTGCCCTCCGCCTTGGTCTTGTCCCTGGCATCCTGCGTTGCGGTCTGCCCGGTCGCGTACCCCGCTGTCATCAGCGTGATCGCCATGCCGCAGAAGACGATGCTCATCCGTTTGGACATTCTCAACTCCTCATTAAGGAAACGTGTTCGTACGAACTGGACAAGTGAGCACGATTCGTGCCGCCTAACGGATGAGTTTCGAGGTGGGTTGAATGCAGCGTCGCTCAGAGCACCCTGAGCACGTCAGAACGCGTGATGATGAAGGTCTGATCTGTCTTGAAGTCGCGCACCAACACGGCCGGTGTGACGGGCGTGATCATCGTGGACAACAGGTCCACCGGTGTCGATACGTCGACGAACGGGAAGGCCGGCTGCATGATTGTCTCGACCGGCTCCGCCTTGATGGAGGGGTCCTTTACCAGGCGCTCATACAGATGGGTTTCGTTCAACGAGCCGACGAGGCGGCCGTCATGGGTGATTGAGATCTGCGAGAAGTCGTGCTCCCCCATGAGCTGAACCGCAGCAGACACCGGTTGGGTGCCGTCGATTGACCGTAGTGCCCCGGAGATCCCGGCGGCCACCAGGTCACGCGCCGTCATGCCGCTTTTTTCGAAGAATCCCTTCTCGCGCATCCAGTCGTCGTTGAACATCTTGCCGAGGTAGCGCGACCCATGGTCGTGAAAGATGACGACGATGACGTCTTCTTCCAAGAAGTGCTCCTTGAGCTGCAGCAGTCCCGCCATGGCAGAACCGGCGGAGTTGCCTGCGAAGATCCCCTCTTCTCGCGCGATGCGCCGCGTCATCAGCGCCGCATCCTTGTCGGTGACCTTCTCGAAGTGGTCGATGATCGGGAAGTCCACGTTCTTCGGGAGAAAATCCTCACCGATGCCTTCGGTGATGTAGGGATAGATCTCGTTCTTGTCCAGGATGCCGGTCTCCTTGTACTTCTTGAGCACGGAGCCGTAGGTATCGATGCCCCACACCTTGATTGCGGGGTTCTTCTCTTTGAGAAACCGGCCGACGCCGCTGGCGGTTCCACCCGTGCCGACGCCGACGACGAGATGGGTGATCCGTCCGCCGGTCTGCTCCCAGATCTCGGGCCCCGTCTGCTCGTAGTGGGCAGCGGAGTTCGACAGGTTGTCGTACTGATTGGCCTTCCATGAGTTCGGGATTTCACGCTCGAGCCGCGACGATACGGAGTAATAGGACCGCGGATCCTCGGGGTCGACGTTGGTCGGGCAGACGATGACGTCGGCGCCGAACGCCTTCAGCGCGTCGGCCTTCTCCTTGGATTGCTTGTCCGTCGTCGTGAAGACGCACTTGTAACCCTTGATGACGGCGGCGATCGCCAGACCCATGCCGGTGTTGCCCGACGTGCCCTCGATGATCGTGCCGCCGGGCTTGAGCGCGCCCGAACGCTCGGCGTCCTCAATCATCTTGAGCGCCATGCGGTCCTTGATCGAGTTGCCGGGGTTGGTCGTTTCGATCTTGGCGTAGACCGTCCCCTTCACGTCGGCGGCGATCCGGTTGATGCGCACGAGCGGTGTATCGCCGATCGACTCCAGGACGTTGTCGAACACTCTCTTCTTCATCGCAGGCCCTTTTCGAATGCCGCCACGTCGTCGAAATACCGCTGCATCTGGTCGAGCTCGTCGCGGCGCCGGGCCGAAGGTGCGACCTGGTCGCCGCGAGCGGCACGTGGTGTCGCGACTGCCGCGCCGCTGACGCCGCTGATGACGATCGTTCCGGGCATCTCGGCTACCGCGGGTGATTCAGACGATACAAGAGCAGCGCCGCGCGCCTGGTCTGGCTGGGAAGCGTGGTGAGATCGGCGGTCTCGGACGGCGAGTGATCGTCGTGGCCCATCAGACCGATGCCGTCGATGATGTTCTTGACGTCGCCCGAGATGAACGACACGTCGGCGGCGCCGGCGCGATCGGGATTGACCGCCGCCACGGGCCCGAGCCCGAGATCGCGGCTGGCGCGATCGTACTCGGCAAGCAGGCGCGCGTTGCCCTCGGTCGGCGGCAGCGACGGGTAGCCGTCCTCGAATGTCAGCGCGGCTTCCGTCTGCGACAGCGGACCGTCGGCGATGACCGCCTTCATCGTGGCGCGTGCGTGCTGCAGCTGTTCCTTTGATAACGTCCGCAGGTCGCCGATCGCTGTTGCGGTCGCGGCAATGACGTTGGACTTCCCCGACGCCGTCCCTCGGCTCAACACCTCGTCGAGATCGACGGAGGTGCCGCCGAGGACCAGGCTCGGATTGAACGTGAGGTGCTCCTCCCCCGCCAGCTTGCGCCGGAAGCCATCGAGGATGCGCGCCAGTTCATAGTTCGCACCGTAGCCGAGCTCCTGCCGGAAGATCTGGGACGAGTGCCCCGTCTTGCCCTTGACCTGCAACTTCCATGAGGACACGCCGCGCCGGGCGGTGACCGCGAAGCGGGGATCGCCGGGACCATCCTCGAAACCCAGGCCGTACTGCGCACCTCTGGCGGCGTCGACCAGGGCGGCGCGCGCCGCGGCCTGCGGCTCTCCTGAATCTTCTTCGTCTCCCGTCATCACGACCACCACGTTCATGTCATCGAGGACGCCTACGCGCTTCAACGCCTTCAATGTGGCGATGATGATGACGTCGCCTCCCTTCATGTCGATGATGCCGGGGCCGGTTGCCGTCCTGTCGTCGATTCGCGTGAACTTCTGGAAGGGACTGTCGCGCTCGAACACGGTGTCGAGGTGGCCAATCAGAATCGTGCGAGGCCCGGCCCCGGGATGGTCGGCGACCAGGTGACCGGCGCGATTGAATGGTGCGCCGTCAACCCAGCTCGTCTTGAATCCGAGCGCGTCGAACTCCTTGCGGAACAGATCGCCGACAGCGCGGACGCCTGGGAAGTTATGTGTGCCGCTGTTGATATTGACGGCGGTTTCGAGCAGCGCAAGCGCCTCACCGCCGCCGGCGTCCACCGCGGCGACGATGGCGCGCTCCGGGGAGGTGGACAGCTGTCCGAGCGACAACACGAGCAGCAGGGCAATCGCGCGCATATGCGGTCGATCTTACCCTGTCTATTCGATCGTCTTGACGTAGCGGACCGTTTCCACCTGGTAGCCGAAGCGCTCGTAGACCCGCCGCGCGCGGCGGTTGCCCTCGAAA
>JANPCT010000963.1:0-2296 GCA_031431095.1 Acidobacteriota bacterium
TCACGTTCGACGACGGCTACCGGGACTACCTAACGAACGCCTACCCGATCCTGCGATCGCTCGCCATCCCCGCAATCAATTTTCTCAGTACGGCTTTCATCGACTCGGGAGACCCTTACTGGTGGGACGTGCTGCACACGACGGTCGGCGTCACCCGCATCCCCGCGGTTGCGCCACCGTGGGCAGCGGGCAGACGCTTCACGCTGGATTCCCCTGGGCGCGCCGAGTTCCTGCGCGCCTGTAAACGGCGGATCAAGGAGGTCCCCGAGGATGCGAAGGCATTCGAGCTCGCAGGCATCCAGTCTCTTCTGCAGGTCGATCCGACGGTCGTCTGCGACCGACAGACGCTGACCTGGGATGAGGCGCGCGCGACCATGGACGTCACCACATACGGAGGCCACACGCATACGCATGTCATCGTCTCGCGGGTGGACGACGCACGGCTGCGGAGGGAAATCGAGACCTGCACGACGCGGCTCACGGCGGAGCTGGGCAGGCGTCCGCAGACGTTCGCCTATCCGAACGGGGACATGACCGACGCCGCGCGCGAGGCCCTCAGCCGTGCGGCATATCGTCTTGCCTTCACGATGCAGGAAGGGTTCAACGGACCGGCGACCGATTCTCTGTCACTCAACCGCGTCGCGGCGCCGCGTGCTGTCGCCGAACTCGCGTGGCTCGCCGGAGGCTTTGCCCGGTTCGAGCCGGCGGCGCGGAGCTGACGCATGCGAACCGCGGGATGGTACGTACGGCGCCTTCAGCGCATGACTGCCGCGGAGGTTGCGTGGCGGACGCGGAGCGCGCTGCGCGACGCGCGCGATCGCTGCTCGCTTGCGATCGGCCGGCAACCGAAGACCGGTGCGGCGACCGCCGGGCCGCTCCTGCGCTCGTCGCTTTGCGCTGCGCCGGCGGGGAGCGGCGCACCGTATTCGGTGGCGCTGCTGTCGCGCGCCGATCGCCTTGTCGAGCGCCGGTTGACGTTCAGCAGCCTTGACGCGGTCTTCGTCGGCGAACCGGTGGACTGGAATCGCGATCACGAATCGGGCCTGCGCACGCCGATGGGATTCAGCAACGCCATCGACTATCGCAATCCATCCGTTGCCGGTGACGCGAAACTGGTCTGGGACCTGAATCGCCATCAGCACTTGCCCGTACTCGGCCGCGCCTACCGCGCGAGCGGCGAGTTGCGTTACGCACGCGCCGGGCTGGACGACATCGCGTCATGGATCGAGCAGTGTCCCTTCGGACACGGCATGAACTGGCGGAGTCCGCTCGAGCTCGCCATTCGCGCGATCAACTGGATCTGGTTCCTCGACTTGATCGCCCCCTCGGGAATGCCGGACCTGGACGCGCGCGAGCGTATCCGTCGCGCTCTGGAGCTCCACGTCTTCGACATCGCGCGGAAATACTCACGCGGCTCTTCGGCGAACAATCACCTGGTCGGCGAGGCGGCCGGCGTGTTCATCGCCACGAGCATGCTTCCGTACCTGCCCGACGCGACAGCGCGGCGCGACGAGAGCCGCCAGTTGCTGGAGCACGAGATCGTCGCCCAGACGAACGAGGACGGCGGCTCGGCCGAGCACGCCTTCGGCTACCACCTGTTCGCGTTCGAGTTCTTCCTGCTGGCCGGCATCGTGGCGCGGCGCACCGCAGCGGACTTCACGCCGGACTACTGGTCCCGGCTTGCGCGCATGGTCGATTTTGCGGATGCGTTCTGCGCGGCGGGTTCGCCACCGTTGTTCGGGGACTACGACGATGGGTTCGTCCTCGATCTCGCCGGCCGCGCACCGCACGTGCCCGCGCTGCTCGCGCTTGGAGCGGCATGGTCCGGCCACACGCTGCATTCAACGTTTGCGCCCGACTGCCGCGAGCCGCTCCATTGGGCGCCGCCTCCTGGGAACACGAGTGCCTCGCCCGCGGTGCCGGTGCAGAAGGGACACGCGCCGCTCAGCTCCCGAGCCTTCGAGAGCTCGGGCTATTACCTGCTGCAATGGGAGGGCGTTCACCCGCAGGATCGCGTCAGCGTCTTCTTCGATTGCGCCACGCTCGGGTTCGGCAGCATCGCGGCCCACGGCCACGCTGACGCGCTACAATTCACGGTCCGCGCGTTCGGCGAAGAGGCATTCGTCGACCCCGGCACGTACGATTACTTTCGCCACCTCGAGTGGCGCGATTACTTCCGCAGCACCCGCGGCCACAACGCGGTTTCGATCGACGGACTGGACCAGTCCGTCATGCACGGATCGTTCTTGTGGGGTGCGCGCGCCGAAGCACGGCGCTTTTTTCCGCGCGGCGATGA
>JANPCT010000964.1:0-4489 GCA_031431095.1 Acidobacteriota bacterium
GGATCCGGCGCGGCGTCCCGGGTCCGCTCTTGGCGTCGCCGCAGCGCTGCCCGGCGGCGATCCGCTCGCGGCCGCCCTGGCCGCGGGAGAAACACCGTCACCCGACATGGTCGCGGCCGCCGGCGCAGGCAGCGCGATGTCGCTGCGAACCGCCGTCGCCTGTGCGGCAACCATCGCGGTGGTGCTGGTCGCAATCGTCGCGCTCTACCAGCGCGTGCTGATGAGCAACGTCGCGCCGCTGCCGAAACCACCCGCGGCCCTCATCGACCGCGCGCAGGAGATCGTCCAGAAACTTGGCTACGGCGACCACGTCGCATCGACCGCGGCGGGATTCGCGACATCACTGGACTGGGCCAGGCACATCGACCGCACGATGACGGAGCCGCGGCGGTGGGAGCAGCTGCGGTCAACGCGGCCGGAGACCTACATCCTGTGGTACCGCACCAGTCCGATCCCACTCGAGCCACTCGGAAAAGAGGTCCCGATCTCCGGGCTCAATCCGCCGATGAACGTGAGCGGCATGACGCTGGTCGTGGTGGACTCGGCTGGCCGGTTGAGTGAGCTGCTCGCAGTGCCGCAGCCAACCGAGCGCTCCGATCCCGGCAGCGTCCCTGCACACGTTGACTGGACGACGCTCTTCGACGCGGCGGGTCTTCCGATGGCGGCGTTCTCGGCGGTGCAGCCGGCATGGCGTCCGCCGGTATTCGCCGATGAGCGCATGGCGTGGGAAGGACGGCTGCCGGAGCGGCCCGACGCGGTGGTGCGCGTCGAAGCGGCCGCGACGGCGGGACGGCCGGTGTTCTTCGGGATCACCGGCCCATGGACGCGTTCAGTGCGCGCGGCCTCGACGACGACGCCGATGTTCAATCGCGTGCTCAGCCTGCTGTCGGCGCTGATCATGCCGGGCCTGATGCTGGCGGGTGCGCTGCTGGCGCGCCGAAACGTCACGCTCGGGCGCGGCGATCGCCGGGGCGCGTTCCGCGCCGCGGTGGCGGTGTTTGGATTGCTGATGGGCGCATGGCTGCTCGGCAGCAATCACGTCGCATCGGTGAACGGCGAGACAAGCCGCTTCTTCGCGGCGATCGGCGGCGCGCTCTTCAACGCGACGCTGGTGTGGCTGACCTACCTGGGGCTGGAACCGTACGTGCGCCGCTTCTCGCCCGACAGCCTGATCGGCTGGTCGCGGCTGGTCGCGGGAGGATGGCGCGACTCACGCGTCGGCCGCGATGTCGCGATCGGCGTGCTCGCCGGCCTGGCGATGACACTCGTGTTTGCGGCACACAACCTCATCCCGCCGCTGTTAGGACGTCCGGAACCGATGCCGGTGCTGTCGGATCCCTCCGTGCTGTTCTCGACGCGGCTCGCGCTTGCGCGCGTGCTCGCGCAGTTGCAGAATGCGCTGACCTCCGCGATGCTCGGCGTCGGCGGCTTCGTCGCGCTCCGGATCCTGTTGAAGAACCGGTGGCTCGCCGCCGCAACCGCGGCGCTCATCTACGCGCCGGTCGTCCTCGCCGGGATGTTCTCCCCTGGCGATCCGATCATCGACCTCGTATCCGGCAGCATCATCGTCATCCTCTTCGTCGCCGTCATCGTCGGACCGGGGCTCCTGGCGACGATCGCCACGCTGGCGACGCACTTCCTGCTGCTCCGCGCCCCGCTCACGACCGACATGTCCAGCTGGCGCGCGTCCACCGGCCTCGTGTTCATTGCGGTCATCCTCGCGCTCGGTGTGGGCGGCTGCTACTTCGCGGCACGCCCGGGAGCTCGCGGCGCTCCACAACTCGCCTGATCGCGCCTGTCTGCGTGGTCGCACTGCTACGCCGAGCTTACGAGCTGTGAGCCCCTGCCGAAGCCACAGACGTATCGACCAGCCGGCCTTCTGCGTTCTGCCTAGCTCTTCCCCGTTCCCGATCGCTTGCTCTTGTTGCGGCGCCGCACCTGAATGCGGATCGGAGTGCCTTCCATGCCGAACGACTCGCGCAGCTTGTTGATCAGAAAGCGTTCGTAGGAGAAGTGGAACGAGGTGGCGACGTTGGTGAAGAACACAAACGTCGGCGGCGCGACGTTCGTCTGCGCGGCGTACATGATCCGCACTTCGTGGCGGCCGGGGCTGGCCGGCGGATGCGCCGCGGTCACCTCGGCAAGCCAGCGATTCAACTCGCCGGTCGGCACGCGTTTGTTCCGCGCGTCGGCCACCTTGTCGATGGCTTCGAGCAGCTTCGGCGTGCGCTCGCCGGTGAGCGCCGAGATGTGGAGGATGGGAGCATAGTCCAGGAACCGGACCTGGTGGCGCAGCTTGTCGTCGAACTCTTTCGAGAAGTTGTGGCCGCGCCCCTTCATCAGGTCCCACTTGTTGGCGACGATGATGACGCCGGCGCCGGCCTTGTCGGCTTCGCCGGCGATCGTGGCGTCCTGGTCCGTGGCGCCTTCGACCGAATCGATGACCATGACGGCGACGTCCGCCTTCTCGATGGCGCGGCGCGCGATGACGACCGCGACCCCTTCGACCTGTCCGGCGCGCGCGACACGTCCCGGCCGCCGGATACCGGCGGTGTCGAGGATCCGGAACGTGCGCTGCTGCCACTTGAGCACCGCGTCCACGGTGTCTCTCGTCGTTCCCGGCATGTCGCTGACGATGGCGCGTTCTTCCTGGAGCAGCCGGTTGAGCAGCGACGATTTTCCGACGTTCGGCCGTCCGACGATGGCCACGCGGGTCTCGAGATCCTTCAGCGGCGCGGGGATGTCGCTCGTGCCCAGGGGGAAGCGCGCGACGATCTCGTCGAGCAGATCCCCCACACCCTGGCCGTGCTCCGCGGCGACTTCCACGATCGGCTCGAACCCGAGGGTGTAGAACTCGACCGATCGGCCGCGGGAGCGGCGATCGTCGGTCTTGTTGACGGCAATGATCACCGGGCCGGTAACAGACCGCAGCGCCGCCGCAATTTCCTCGTCGCCGGGGACGAGCCCTTCCCGCCCGTCCACCACCAGCACCACCAGATCGGCAGTGGCGATGGCCTTGCGCCCCTGTTCGACGACCAGCTCATGCAGAGGGTCCGTCTGGGCGCCAAACATGCCCCCGGTATCGATCAACGAGAAGTGATTGCCCTGCCACTCGGCGGCCCTGGCGTTGACGTCCCGGGTCGTGCCGGCCAGCGGCGCGACGATGGCCTGACGGGAGTTCGTGATGCTGTTGAAGAGGGTGGACTTCCCCACGTTCGGGCGGCCAACCAGCACGACCTTCGGGGCCGCTCCGGGACGGTTCAGGGGCATGTCAGAAACTCAGTTAGGGCGACGCTTGACAGCGTAAGTGAAGATATATACGCTGTTTACACTTCCCGAGGAGCCAGTAAGCATGATCAAGGTCGACATCGTCAACGAGGTGTCGCGCATCGCCGACATCACCAAGGTCAAGGCCGAGGTGGCAGTCGACGCGGTGTTCGAGGCGATGCGGATCTCCATGCAGCGTGGCGAACGGATCGAACTGCGCGGATTCGGGGTGTTCCAGGTGAAGCCACGCAAGCGCGGCATCGGCCGCAACCCCCGCACGGGCAAGGAAGTGCGGATTCCGCCGGGGCGCACGATCCGCTTCAAGCCCGGCAAAGACCTCCAGAACATCGGAGGCTGACCGTTTTCCCGCCGCTTCCGCCGCCGTTTCGCCGGTATCAGCACCGGTGGTGGCTTCACATCCTGCTGTTTCTGCTGACGGTCGCCACCACGACCGCCATCGGCCTCGAACATTATGCCTCGTTCGCGTCCGACTTCGGGACGCGAACCGCCCTTCCCGCGGGCGACAACGCCGGGATCGGCGCGGCCCTGGCGCTGTTCTGGCGCGCCTACGGACTCGAGGCGCTGGCCTACAGCGCGTCGGTGCTCGCCATCCTGGGCGCTCACGAGATGGGGCACTATCTCGCCTGCCGGCGCTACGACGTGGACGCCACACTCCCCTACTTCCTGCCTTTCGTCTCCCTGTCCGGGACGATGGGGGCGGTGATCAAGATTCGGGAGGCGTTTCCGACGCGCGTGGCGCTGTTCGACATCGCCATCGCGGGTCCGATTGGCGGCTTCGTCGTCCTCGTGCCGCTGCTGTTCGTCGGGATGCATTTCTCGAACGTGATCCCGATCCCGCCCGACATGCAGGGGTATTCGCTGGGCGAGCCGCTGCTCTTCCGGGTTGCGACGTGGCTCCAGTTCGGCCCGATCGCGCACGGCTACTCCGTCAACATCCATCCGATCGTGTTCGCCGCGTGGTTCGGGATGCTGGCGACCGCCTGGAACCTGCTGCCGTTCGGGCAGCTCGATGGCGGCCACCTCACTTACGCCACGCTGGGCGATCGGTCCCGCTTCTTTTCGCTGGCGACGGTCGCGGGCTCAGTCGTCATGTGCTTCATCTCGTACAGCTGGATCGTCATGACGGTGATGATGCTGGCCATGCTCTACTTCCTCGGGCCGCGCCACCCGCGCGTGCTGTCGGAACACGAGCCGCTCGGCC
>JANPCT010000965.1:0-8695 GCA_031431095.1 Acidobacteriota bacterium
GCCTCCGGGATACGTCGGCTTCGAACAGGGCGGCCTCCTCGTCGATGCCGTGCGGCAGCACCCGTACGCGGTCCTGCTCCTCGACGAAATCGAGAAGGCGCATCCCGACATCTTCAATATCCTGCTGCAGGTGATGGACCATGCGACGCTGACGGACAACAACGGCCGCAAGGCTGACTTCCGCCAGGTCGTGCTGATCATGACGTCGAATGCGGGCTCGCGCGAGATGAGCGCCGGCAGCATCGGCTTCAACGATTCACCGACGTCGGGAAGCCTCGACAACCGTCAGCGCGCCGCGGTGGCACGCTCGAAGACCGCCGTGGAGCGCGTGTTCAGCCCGGAGTTCCGCAACCGGCTCGATGCGATCGTCAACTTCAACCCGCTGACTGCGGACGTGATGGAGACGATCGTCGACAAGTTCATCATCCAGCTCGAGGAGCAGCTCGCGGAGCGGCGCATCGCCATCACGCTGCTGCCGGAGGCCCGGCAGTATCTCGCGAAAAAGGGCTACGACCCGGTGTTCGGGGCGCGGCCGCTGGCGCGCGTGATCCAGGCCGAAGTGCGCGATCGGCTGACCGACGAGATCCTCTTCGGCGCGCTGGAGAACGGCGGGAACGTCACAATCGGCCACGCGGGTGGCGAGCTGGTGTTTACGTTTTAGCGGATCCCCGGTTATCGGCTAAGGTGGAAACGTGACGCGAGGACCTGAGTCCCTTTATGGCTGACGAACACGACGACTCCGTGAAGGTCGTAGACCGCCGCTGGTGGGCGCGGGGTGACGACGGCGGCGCGCCGCGCGCCGAAGCGGGACAGAAGCCCACCTACGTCGAGGAGCTGGAGCGCCGCGCCGCGGACGCGGAGAAGCAGGCGCAGGAGTATCTCGCCAAATACCGGCAGGCGGCACAGGAGTTCGAGGATGCCCGCGCGCGCATGCGCAAGGAGCTCGCGAAGGATGCCGAGCGCAGCCGCCGCGACGTCCTCGTGGGGCTGCTCGAAGTCGTGGACAATCTCGATCGGGCCATCGACGCTTCGAGGAAGGCGGGCAAGAACGCCGGCGATCCTTTGCTCCAGGGCGTCGAGATGGTGCAGCAGCAGTTTCTCGCGAAGCTGGACGGCTTCGGCGTGAAGCGGATCGACGCGCTCGGCGCAGCCTTCGATCCCGCTCTCCACGAAGCGGTGACCGCGCTGCCCGCACCCGATGCCGCATCCGACGGGCGCGTGATGGGCGTCATCACGCACGGCTATCGCATCGGTGACGAAGTGCTCCGCCCCGCACTTGTCGCCGTCGGCAAGAGCAATCAGCTCGTCGAGTAGCGTCCCAAGCTGGCGGGGGAACAGGCAGCAGGCCTTTACCTCGGGAGATCTCATACAGCCCTGATAGAATCACCCCATGCCTCTCTTCGAATATGCCTGCCGGGGCTGCGGACGCCGCTTCGAGGCGTTCGTGACCGCCGATCGGACGCCGGCCTGCCCCGCGTGCGAAGGGGCTGATTTACAGAAGCTGTTCTCGACGCCCGGCATGGTCGGGACGGCGGGGCGCAAGGAGACGGAAGCCATCCCGGCCTGCCGCTCCCAGGGTGGTTCGTGCGGATGTGTCTAACGGTGAGTCATGGCAACTCCTATTGAAGAGCGCGGCTACGCCAATCCCGGCGTGCTGGTTTCGACAGAGTGGGTCGAGCAGCACCTCGAGGATCCGAAAGTCCGGGTGATCGAGTCGAACGAGGACACCCTGCTTTACGCATCGGGCCACGTTCCCGGCGCCGTCCATGTCGACTGGACCACGGATCTCAACGATCAGACTCGCCGCGACTACATCAGCCGCGAAGGGTTCGAAGCGCTGATGTCGCGGATCGGCGCGAGCAGCGATACGACCATCGTGTTCTACGGCGACAAGAACAACTGGTGGGCGTGCTACGCCTTCTGGGTGTTCCAGCTGTTCGGCCACACCAACGCGAAGGTCATGGACGGCGGGCGCTTGAAGTGGGAAAAGGAATCGCGGGCGATGAGCCGCGACGTGCCGGTCTATCCGAAGACGCAGTACCGGTCGAAGGAGCGCGATGATGCGCCGCATCGCGCCTATCGCGACGAGGTCCTCGCCCACATGAAGAAGCAGGGACAGCTCGTGGACGTGCGCAGTCCCGAGGAATACGCCGGCACCCGCATGCACATGCCCGATTATCCGAACGAAGGGGCGCTGCGCGGCGGCCACATTCCCGGAGCGAAGAGCGTCCCCTGGGCGCGGGCCATCAATCCGGACGACGGCACGTTCAAGGCGGCGGCGGATCTGAAGAAGCTGTATCTCGAAGACAACCAGTTGTCGGCGGAGAAGGAAACGATCGCCTACTGCCGCATCGGCGAGCGCAGCAGCCACACCTGGTTCGCGCTGAAGTATCTGCTCGGATTCAAGAACATCCGCAACTACGACGGCAGCTGGACGGAGTGGGGCAACACGGTCGGCGTGCCGATCGAAAAATAGGCGGGCCCCCGTTTTCCCGCTGCCAATGCCCGACAAGCTCGAGAAGCTCGTGGAGATGTTCCAGATGTTCGATCCTGGGGATCGAACCGACTTGCTTCTCAGCTATGCGGACCAGTTCAAGGAAGTGCCGCCGTCCCTGGCAACGCGGCCCTTCTCCAAGTCCCACCAGATCCCGCAGTGCGAGTCAGACGCGTACGTGTGGGCCCAGAAGCACGACGACGGCACGCTCAATCTCTATTTCGCGGTGGAGAATCCGTCAGGCATTTCCGCCAAGGCGCTGGCGGCGATCCTCGACAAGACGCTGTCAGGGCTGCCCGCCACCGAAATCGCCACCGTCAACACCGACATCGTCGAGAAGATTTTCCGGCAGAACATCTCCATGGGCAAGGGGATGGGTTTGATGTCGATGGTGCAGGCCGTTCAGGCACTTGCGAAGGCCGCATCAAAGTCCTGAGCCATGGCGAAGGCGCTGTTCCTCAGCCTTCCTCTGCACGGCCACACCAACCCGACGCTGCCGCTGGTCCGCGAGCTCGTCGCGAGAGGTGATCACGTCACGTATTTTTCCTCGAGCGCATTTCAGGAGAAAGTCGAGCAGGCCGGTGCCCGCTACCTGCCCTACCGGAACGCGTTCCTGGCCAACATCACGCAGCTGCCCGAGCGACTGCAAGAGCTCCCGTGGCTGCTCACGCGTGCAACCGAGGACGTCCTCGCCAGCGAGCTGGGGGCGATGCGCGCCGAGCGGCCGGACTACATCGTTACCGACTCGATTGCACCATGGGGGCACTGGGTGGGACAGTTGCTCGGGGTGCCGGTGGTGACGTCGGTCAGCACCTTCGCCTTCAACCGCCGGGTGATGGCGTCGGCCCTCGCTCAGGGCGCCAGGCCCAAGAGCCTTCGGCAGGCGCTGTCGAAGATGCGACACATCTCCAAGGCGATCTGGCTGGCGCGGCGTCTGCGCCGGCAATACGGCGTACCGGGTCCAGGCATTACCGGGCTGGTCTTCGGGCGCTCGGATCTGAACATCGTCTACACGTCGCGGCTGTTCCAGCCCTTTGCCGACACATTCGACGATCGATTCGAGTTCATCGGCCCCTCGCTCGCTGCGCCGGACGACGCGGCTTCGCTGACGCAACCGGAGCCCGCAACGCCTGCGCTCATCTATGTTTCTCTCGGCACGCTCTTCAATGCGGACGCGTCCTTCTACCGGAAGTGCTTCACGGCGTTCGGTCAGATGAACGTTCACGTGATCATGTCGATCGGCGCGAACGTCAGCGAAGCCAGCCTGGGTACGCCGCCGGCGAACTTCAGCATCCACACTCACGTGCCGCAGCTCGAGGTCCTCCGCCGCGCCGCCGTCTTCGTCTCGCACGGCGGCATGAACAGCGTCAGCGAGAGTCTCTCCTGCGGCGTGCCGCTCGTGGTCGTGCCGCAGATGAGCGAGCAGGCACTCATCGGCCATCGGGTCGCAGCCCTGGGAGCCGGTGTCTACCTCCCAATGGCGGAGGTCACCGCGTCGACGCTGCACGACGCGGTTGCACATGTTCTTGCCGTCGACGGTTTCCGCGTGCAGGTCGGCGTCGTCCGCGATTCGTTTTTGTCAGCCGGTGGGGTCGCGCGGGCCGCGGATGTCATCGCTGCCTTCACGCACGCAGCGATATAGTAAGCGCATGATTCGACGGGTAACGACTGCCGCGCTCTGCCTCGTTCTGCTTCCGGCAACGGTCAGCACCCAGCCAAAGCCGCCGCTCCGCGGCTTCACGACCGCCGGCAGCGAGATTCAGCGGCAGATCGAGGACAAGTTTCGCGCGGTGCCGAAGCCGGAAAACAACCGCGAGTACATGCGGGTCATCGCCGGCGAGCCGCACCATGCCGGCAGCGCCGGCAGCCGCAAGGTCGCCGAGTACGTGCTGTCACAGTTCAAGGCGTGGGGACTGAACGCGTCGATCGAGACATTCGAGGCGTTGATGCCCTATCCCACCGAACGGGTCGTCGAACTGGTGGCACCCGAGCGCTACACGCTCAAGCTCGCGGAGCCACCGGTGGCCCTGGATCCCGATTCGATGGACACCGGCAGCCTGCCGACGTTCAACGCCTACTCGGCCGACGGCGACGTCACGGCGGACCTCGTCTACGTGAACTACGGCATCCCGGAAGACTACGAGCAGCTCGCCAAACTCGGCGTCGACGTGAAGGGAAAAATCGTCATCGCGCGCTACGGCCGGAGCTGGCGCGGCATCAAGCCGAAGGTGGCGTACGAGCACGGTGCGGTCGGGTGCATCATCTATTCGGACCCGCGGGAAGACGGCTTCTTCGCCGGCGACGTGTATCCGGAGGGGGCCTCGCGGCCGGAGATGGGGGCGCAGCGCGGCAGCGTGATGGATATGCCGATCCACCCGGGTGACCCGCTGTCGCCGGGCACCGCATCGGAGCCGGGCGCCGCGCGGCTGGACCGCTCGCGTTCGCAGACGATCCTCAAGATTCCCGTCCTGCCGATTTCCTACGGTGACGCGCTGCCGCTGCTGCGCGCGTTGAAAGGGCCGGTGGCGCCCGAGTCATGGCGCGGCGCGCTGCCGATTACCTATCACGTCGGCGCCGGTCCGGCGAAGGTTCATCTCAAGCTGGCGTTCGACTGGGCCATCCGCCCGCTCCACAACGTCATCGTCCGCATCGATGGTTCCGAGTTTCCCGACGAGTGGATCATTCATGGCAATCATCATGACGCGTGGGTCAACGGCGCCGCGGATCCGACGAGCGGCAACGTCGCGCTCATGGAAACCGCGCGCGGCCTCGCCGAACTGCTGAAGGGGGGCTGGCGGCCCAGGCGCACCATCATCCTGGCGTCATGGGACGGCGAAGAGTGGGGGCTCCTCGGCTCGACGGAGTGGGTCGAGAAGCACGCCCAGGAGCTGTCGGCGAAAGCCGTGGCGTACATCAACAGCGACAGCACGTCGAAGAGCTGGCTCGACGTGTCGGGCTCTCATTCGCTGCAGGCGTTCGTCAACGATGTGATGCGCGACATCCCCGACCCGAAGCGCGACAAGACGACTCTCTACGAAGCCAGGGTCGATCGCGCGATCAGCCAGGCGAAGACGGCGGAGGAGAAGAGCACAGTCGAGCGGCGCCGCTACATTCCGATCGAGGCGCTCGGATCCGGATCCGACTACACCGCCTTCCTCGATCACCTGACGATTGCGTCGCTGAATATGGGATTCGGCGGCGAAGCCCCTGACGCCGGCGTGTATCACTCCGTCTACGATTCTTTCTACTGGTACACGCACTTCTCCGACACCGACTTCGCTTACGGTGCGGCGCTCTCCCGCACGATCGGCACGGCCATCCTGCGCCTCGCCCAGGCCGACATCCTGCCATTTGAATTCACCGCCACCGCCTCGACGCTGCGCGGCTACGCGACCGAGCTGGAGAAGCTGCGCAAGGACGTCAAGGATTCGCCGCCGCTCGAGATCACGCTCGTCCTCTCTGCGATCGAACGTCTTGCGAAGACAGCGGACGCCTACGAGCGCGCGAGCGCGCAGTTCGCGGGGCGCGGCAGCGCGCTCGACCGCGCCAAGCAGATTGAACTGAACCGCCTCCTCTACACCTCGGAGCGCGCCTTCAAGTACGACGCCGGTCTGCCGAAGCGCGAATGGTTCAAGCACCTCGCATACGCGCCGGGGTTCTACACCGGCTACGGCGTCAAGACGCTGCCGGGGATCCGCGAAGGGATCGAGCAGCGTGCCTGGGACGAGCCGAAGCAGTACATCCCGATCGTTGTCAGCGCGATCGACAAGCTGACCGCACAGGTCGAACGCGCGGCAGCCCTTCTCGCGAGCCGATAACTTCGTCGTGCCCCTCGGCCCCATCGCGTTCGGGACGTCCTGGTCATGCTCGGCGCGCATGCGGGATTCCTTCTTCACCCGACGATCGGCGCGCGTCCGGCGCAGGTCGCGGGCGACGATCTCGCATCGTGGCGCTGCGGTCGGAGCTGGTAGTTGGTGGTTTCGTCACCACTGGCGGAACGTCAGATTGATCCGTCCCGGTCCGGTTCCCTGCGGCGCCGTTCCCGGCAGGATGCGCGTGACGCCGTGATAACGCAGCCGCGAGGGGCCGCCCATCACGAGCACGTCACCGGACCGGAGGATGACCGGACTCACCGGCTCCTTGCGCGACAACCCGCCGATGACGAAGCGCGCCGCATCACCCAGCGAGACCGAAACAATCGGAATCCCGGCCGCAATGGTGTCCGCGCGCTCGTCCTTGTCCTGGTGGATCCCGAGCTTCGCGTCGGCCGTGTAGTGGTTCATGATGCAGAGGTCCGGGCTCATCGCGAAACCTGCATCGGCCGCGGCGCTCTCCGCCAGAACAGCCAGCGCGGGAGGTATGGGGGGTACCGGCAGGCGATCGAAATCGGAGCGCGTGTCTTCGTACGCGTAGGTCAGCCCGTTCCAGTGTTTGCCCAGGCAGAGCATGCCCACGCTCATCTTCTTTCCGCCGCGAACAGTGGGCGTGTACATCGGCACCGGCCCGTCGGCGAGACCGCGGCAGACGGCCCAGAGTTCCCGCTGTTCCGTTGAGGCGAGCCGCGACTGGAACAGGATCACGCCTGGATAGAGTTCCACCGAATCAGCTTACCGGGTTCCCCGGCGATCCCCGAAAGCCCCTTGCGTCCGGCGGCCGGGATCCCGTCGCCTTGAGCCGGGCAGGTTGCAAAGAGTTGCGCCCTCGGACCTTCCGCCTGAAGGCGGAACTACAGGAACTTCAACCAGGGCCTCTATCGTTTCCGCCTTCCAGGCGTAATTCACTCTCTGTCCGGGAGTCGTGCAGGAACTCCAACCAAGGGCTCTGTCGTTTCCGCCTTCAGGCGGAATTCACTCTCTCTCTCTCGACTCTGGCCGGAGGTTTTCTCTCTCGGACTGCGTTCAACGCGATGCCTGCGGCGACGACGACGTTCAGTGAGTCGGCGCGCTGGTTGACGACGACGCGCAGCATCGCGTCCGCGTATCGCAGGGTGGCGGGCCGCAGGCCGGCGCCTTCCGAGCCGAGCATGAAGACCATCCGTTCGCCTGGCTTCGCCGCGTAGTCGTCTATCGGCATCGCCGATGGATCCGGCGTGAGCGCGACGAACGTGCATCCTGCATTCTTCAGGTCGTCCAGGGCCGCCGGCCATGGGTCCACGCGGGCGAACGGCACTCGCAGCGTCGCGGCCATCGACGTGCGGATTGCTTTTCGGTAGAGCGGGTCTGCGGTCGAGGGATCGAGCAGGAGTCCGCCGGCGTCGAAGGCCAGCGCGACGCGGAACAGACCGCCGACGTTGTCGGGATTGGCCACACCCTCGAGCGCAAGGAGTCTGGACGCGGACGCAAATTGCGCGAGCCCCGGCGTGGCCGCAGGACGGCGGGCCAGCGCGAGGCAGCCGCGGTGGAAGTCGTACCCGGTGACGGCCTCGAGGACCGCGGGGTCGCAGACATGGAGCGTCACGTTCGAACGGCGTTCGAGCAGCACGCCGAGGGCCGCGGCAGCAGCGGGCGTTGCAACGACAGACTCCACCGCGAAACGACCGTCCTCGATCAGGCGTTCGACCACGATCCGCCCTTCCGCCACGAACAACCCTGCACCCGTCAGAGCGGACGGGTTCGCGACGTGACGGTAGAGCGTAAGCCGCGGGTCGGACGCGTCGCTTATGGGGATCGGTCTGGCGGTCGGCATCGCGGTCCTGCCGTCGCGCGTGTGCTAGTGCTCCGATCGCGAAATGGCTCGCGCACCGAGACCGGTGAAGCGCCCGCGCTGCACGGCGCGACGACCGCGCATACCGGGCGTATGGAAGGGAGGAGCAACGCCGCAGCGCGGGATGCAGCGCCGGTCGAATGCCGAGGTATTTCGCGATCGGAGCACTAGCTATCCCGGCGTGTGACCATCCGGCGGCTGCGATGGCTGTCGACCACGTGCTGGCCGAGCCGCTTGCTGAGGAAGACCTTGGATTCGCGGTTGTCGGTCGGGTGCGGCACGAAGCGGATGACGTCGAAATTGAGCTGCGCCAGGACGGCGCGCATCTCGTAGAACCTGTTCTTCGTCTTGACCAGGATTTCGTCGAAGCCGTTCGCCAGCCCCCACAGTTCCTGCTCTTCCGTCAGGGCGCGGAAGTGACCCTGCCCGCGCCAGTCGCTGCGCGTGCCGCCGATCCACTGGTAGAGCACGCGCCGGTTCTCGAACTCGACGCAATCC
>JANPCT010000966.1:0-9749 GCA_031431095.1 Acidobacteriota bacterium
GTAGTGCGAAGAAGTGAGCAGCCAGTTCGCCAGGTGATCCTGTTCGTGGCGATGCACGTCGGAATGCGCGGAACAGATGTCGCGCATGGCGCGGTGCGCGGCGGTGGCGACGAAGTGCGGGGCGGAATACCCGCAGAGCAGATATAAGGAAGTCCGCTCGCCGAGCTGATTCCAGAAGCCTTCGAGTGCAATGGCGTCGCTCATCTCGCCGCGCTCGGCGAGGATATCGACCATTTCGCCATAGGCTCGCACGCGCGTGCCGCGCCGCGCGAGCGCGCGGACGGCCTCGCCCACCACCCGATCGAAGGCGGCGGCATCCGGAACGCCGTTACGGCTGATACGCCGCAGGCACTCAGTGGCATCGGTCACCACGACCATCCCCCTGTCGATCGCCTGGTCCACAGGGGAACGCCGGAGCCGGAGTTGTTCGCGCGTGGCGGTCCAGTTCGCGCCACTGGCGACGATGATCGCCGGCTCATGGCAAGCGATGCCGTCGGCAAGGAACTCGGCGACGCACGCCGCGCGAGACTCCGCGGTGTCGAAGAACTGGACAATATGTTCAGAGGTCACCTGACCCCGGATGACACGTTCGCGGACAGTCATGAGCACTCCCGTGTATTGCGTTCAGACACGAACACCTCTCGACGCGGAGACTCCACCAAATGAAGCGAGAGACGTGCCACGCGATTGCATTCAACCCAATTGGCGGGACACGCGGCCGTGCCCCCCTACGCTGCCGCTGAACATGCTGACCTTCGGTGACCGAACGGCCCTCGGTCGGCTCCGACTTTGCGAAATCGGCGCTGCGGGACACGCTCAAGGGGCCGTTCTAACTCTACTCCGCCTTGAGCGCGCTTATCGGGTCCACGCGTGTCACCCGGCGCGCCGGCCACCACGACGCCAGTGTCGCGACGATCAGGAGGATGACCGGCACGCCGGCAAACACCGCGGCATCGACTGCCGCGTCGAAGCCGACCGTCGTCACAGCGAAAGCCACGAGCCAGCCGGCAAGGCCGCCGGCGACGACGACGCGCAGGTGCTCGGCGACGAACTGCCGTACAAGACCCGCCGCGGTGGCGCCGAGCGCAAGCCGCACACCGATTTCGGTCGTGCGTAGCGTGACCGAGTACGCGACGACCGCGTAGATGCCGATCGCCGCCAGCAGCAGCAGCAGCGGGCCGAGCACCATGAACATGCGCGCCGGGATACGGCGGAAGATCAAGTTCGCCTCGATGTGATCCGAGAGCGTACGGATGTCGTAGACCGGCAGCTGCGCATCGAGCTCGCGCACGACACGACGGACGTCGGCAGCGATGGTGGTCTCGACACCTGTGCGAGTGCGGAGATGGATCTCGGCGGAAGGGCTGGGGCGATCCCTCAGCGAGAAGTAGAGCATCGGCGTCGGCCCTTCGCCAAAGGCGTTGTAGAGCGAGTCGCGCACCACGCCGGCAATGAGGTAAAGCTTGCCCCGAGCCTCGACACGACGGCCGAGGGGATCGGCACCGTCCAGGAACCGGCGCACGAATGCCTCGTTGATGACGACCTGCGGCGGCGCGGCCGCATCTCGCAAGTCCGGAAAGTCCGTCCCCGCGAGCAGCGGCAGTCCCATCACGGCGAAATATCCCGGCGAGACGGTATTGGTGAATGCCTGGTCCTGCGAGCCGTCGGTGCGAGGCCTGCCTTCGAGCGCAAAAAAACGGTTCGGCATGCCGTGGATGTCGAGAGGCACCGCGGTCGCGAGCGCGGCTCCTTCAATTGCCGGAAGGGCGCGAAGGCGTTCGAGCAAGGCTGCGGTGAACGCGCGCGTGGCCGCGTCACCCACGTTCCGTCCGGACAGGTCGTAGGCGGCGAGCAGGACGCCGTCACGCCGGAACCCGGTATCTTCGTTGCGCGTCTGCATGAACTTCTGCAGAAAGATTCCCGCCGCGAGCAGAACCACGGCCGCGAGCGCCACCTCCACGGCCATCAGCGCGTGGCGCAGGCCGCTTCGAGGAGGCGTGCTTGCCCCGGCGCGGAGGGTAAGCTGCGGGTCGAGCCGCGCCAACTGCAACGCCGGTCCCAGGCCAAAGATCAATCCGCAGGCGAGCCCCAGCGCGACCGTGAAGGCGAGCGATGCCGCATCGACATGGGTCACGAAGGAGATCGGGATGCCGCGCACACGAAGTGGCGGCACCGCGTTGAGCGTGGTGGTCCCCCAGATCGCGATCGCGGCTCCCAACCCGGCCCCCAGCAACGCCAGCACCATGTTTTCCGCGAGCAGCAGGCTCGCCACACGCCATGGCCCCGCGCCGAGAGCGAGCCTGATGCTCATTTCCCGCTGGCGGGCGCTCGCGCGCGCGAGAACCAGGTTCGCGGTATTGCCGCAGACCGCCAGCAGCAACAGCAGCATCCGCAGTTGGAGCACGCCAAGCGAGGTCGCCATCAACCGCTGCGGCCCGCGCGGCGACCGCCAGAACGGAAGGACTTCGGCGCCGACATTCCGATTGGCCCGAGGAAATGCATCAGACAGCTGGCGCATCGCCACGTTCACGTCGCTCTGCGCCTGCGCGCGGCTGGCGCCTGAGGCAAGAGCGCCCGTTACCGTGTAACCGCGCGAGCCGCGGTCCGTGAGTTCAGTTGACCCGGGCATCAGTAATGGCGACAGCGTCGCCGGCAGCCAGAAGTCAAACGTGAGCTGCATCAGCGTGCCGTGGAATCCCGGCGGCGCTACCCCGACGATGGTGACGTCCGCGCCGTTGACGCGCAGGTGTTCGCCGAGCACCGATGGCGCGCCGCCGAATCGCGTTCGCCAGTAATCGTAGGAGATCACGACCACTGGCGCCGCGCCCGGCGTGGCGACCTCGTCGGTCCTCAGGAACCGGCCGATCGCCGGGGCGAGCCCGAGCGATGAAAAGTAGTTGTCGGATACGAGCAGGGCGCTCGATCGCTCGACCTGCCCGGGCTCGCCGACGTACAGCGGGATCATGCGGAACGCGAACAGGCCGTCCATGGCGCGGAGCCGCTCGCGCAGATCGCGGTACTCGAGCCACGACGACCCCACGTACATCCCCGAATCGGTCTTCGGCTCGATCAAATGGAAAGCGCCGGCGCCGCGGACGCCGGCAATCGGGTTGAAAACGACCGCTTGTATCCAGGAGAAGACGACCGTGTTGGCGCCAATACCGACCCCTAGCGAGCCGATCACGACGGCCGCCAGCGCCGGCATCCTGCGGATCATCCGCGCCGCATGCCGCACATCGCGGATGGCCTGCGCGATCACTTATTTGGGCTGTGGGCCTTGGGGCTTGGCGCGCCGGGCTCCGTGTCGGCCTTCGTCATCATCTGTTTCCGTGGATCGCCGGCAGCATCTTGGCCAGCCGGCGGTGTCCGTCGCCTCGCATCATCAACGTGGCGCCAATCAGCACCGCGACGGCGGCGACGATAACCATCAACGTTCGCGTTCGCATCAGTCCTCCTACACCCTTCCGGCTCGGGGTGTACGCAGCGTATGCGCCACGGCCTGAACCGGCCGTGAACGTGACGTTCAGGCGGTGTTCAGCTTCGGGTGCGTTATAACCAGAGCAGCGGATGCGAGTGCTGGTCGTGGAGGATGAAGCGCGGCTGTCGAGGCAGCTCGCGACGGCGCTGGGGCAGGCCGGCTACGCCGTCGACTGCGCGGCGGATGGTGAGCGCGCCGATTTTCTCGGTCAGACAGAACGGTACGACGCCGTCGTTCTCGATCTCGGCCTGCCGAAGATCGACGGCATCACGCTGCTGCGCCGCTGGCGCGACGGGGGGCTGACGATGCCGGTTCTCGTGCTCACGGCGCGAGGGAGTTGGCATGAAAAAGTCCATGGCATCGACAGCGGTGCAGACGATTACGTCGCGAAGCCGTTCCGCATGGAGGAAGTGCTCGCGCGGCTGCGCGCCCTCATTCGCCGATCGAGCGGCCAGGCCGGTGCCGAGCTGCGCTGCGGTTCCATCGTCCTCGACGCCCGCGGCGCGCGAGTGACGCTCGGCGGCACTCCCGTTCGCCTGACCAGCCATGAGTTCCGCGTACTCTCGTATCTTATGCACCACCGCGGCAGGGTCGTGTCACAAGGCGAACTGAACGAGCACATCTACGCCGAGAACGTCGATCGCGATTCGAACACGGTCGAAGTGTTCATCGCCAGGCTGCGCCGGAAACTCGGCACCACGGCCATCGAAACCGTGCGCGGACTTGGCTATCGCATGGAGGCCGGACGGCCGTGAGGTCGCTGCGCGGCAACGTGGTCTTCGGTGCGTTCCTGTGGACGGTGGGACTGCTCGCCGTGTACGCCATCGTCCTGACCTTTTATGCGAGCGCCTTTCGCGGCCTGTATGTCATCCACGCCCACCCGCACGGGCTGATGGTGGTCGCGATCGTGGCGATGGTCGCCGGCCTGGCATTCGTGCGCGCCGGCCTGGCGCCCCTGGACCTCATGCGCCAGCGGCTCGCCGACGTGCAGCGCGGAAAAGCGGATCGTCTTGCCGGCGACTACCCGAGTGAGGTTCAGCCGCTCGTCAGCGATCTGAATGCGCTGCTCGCCCTCCGCGACCAGGCGATCAGCCGGGCCGTCGCGAAAGCGGGAGACCTCGCGCACGGCCTCAAGACCCCGCTTGCCATACTGGCGCAGGAAGCCGAGCGCGCCGGCGCGTCGGGACACACCGACCTGGCAATGGTGCTGTCTGAACAGATCGAGCGCATGCGGCGGCAGATCGATTACCACCTGGCCCATGCACGCGCCGCGGCCTCCGGGGCCTCGAGCGGCAGCCACTGCTCCGTCGCCGAGTCCGCGGCCGGTCTCGCGCGCACCCTGCTGCGACTGCACGCGGAGCGGGGACTCGCCATCGACGTGGACATTCCCGACCTGCACACCGTCCGCTGCCAGCGGGAAGACCTGGACGAGATGATGGGCAACCTGCTCGACAACGCGTGCAAGTGGGGGCGTTCGCGGGTGGCCGTCAGCGCCCGACCGGAAGGCGACACCGTGGCCATCGACGTTGACGACGATGGTCCCGGGTTGCCGCCGTCGATGCGCGACGTCGTGCTGCAGCGTGGCGTCCGCGCCGACGAAGCCGCGCCGGGATCCGGGTTCGGACTCGCCATCGTCCGCGAGCTTGCGGAGTTGTATCGTGGCTCGATCGTGCTGGAGGCGTCCCCACTCGGCGGGTTGCGCGCGACGCTCCGGCTGCCGCGCGCTCAGCGTTGAGATGACGACACCATCGACGCCGTCCTGCCATTCCGGCTGCGCGAAGACGGCCGCAGGCCGTCCGCAAAGGTCGCTCACCGCGTCTCCCCTGACAGCAGGCTGAAGTACTTTTTCCATGGACCGACGTCCCGTCCGAATGCCCGCGTGAGCAGGCGCGAGATCTGCGCGACGTGCGCCATGTCGTGCGTTGCCCAACAGGACAGCAGTTGCTCGAGAGTGACCGGGCCGAACTCCGGGTGCTCGCCGATCAGCGTGAGATGCGGCGGGGTGAGCCGCAGGGTTTCGAGCTTCTCGAGATTGGCGCGGCGCAGCTGGCCGAACTCTGCGACCAGCGACTCCGCGGTCCAGCCGCGATAGCGTGCCGAGCCGGCCTCCCGATCGAACGGCGTGAAGCGTCCGCCTCCCGACAGGATCCGCTCGACGCGGGGCATCCAGTTGGTGACCTCACCATCGGCGAGATGTCCGAGAACCTCGACGACGTTCCAGGCGCCATCGGCCTCGCGCCACGTCAAGGTCTCGACCGGCGCCGCGGCAACCAGCCCTTCGATGATGCGTGGCGCCTGCGCGAGGGATCGGCGGACCGATGCGAGGACGTGGCTCGTGCTCATGGGGTGATCGTGTCCGCACGGCGCAGCGCGCCAAAGGTCCTACGACGGGATGGACCGATCGGTCTCACAGGCGCAGATTACGCCCGGACGAAGCATTGCTCCAGCGAAAGCTTGTCCTGTGATCGATGAATAGTGCTCATGTTGAATGTCGGCCCGCGCCTTGCGCGCTTCGCGATCTTGATGACTTCCGTACATGACGACCGCCGCCGGCCGTGTTACAGATCGTTGACCAGCTGCTTCAGCGCCGTCAGCCTCGCCTGCAACTTGCCGCGTCCGCCTTCCGCGTCCATTTTCTCGAGGATTGCGGGCGGCAGGAACTGACGGTCGGTGCATTCGAGGATGGCGGCCGTCTCCTGCAGCTCGCGCTCGAGCCCCTGCGTGGAGGGCATGAACTGCGCCACCACCTGGGTCAGCGCATCGGCGGTGATTCGATCGGCGCCGGCCAGCAGCGAGGTGCGCCAGGCGCGTCCCACCATGCCTTCGATGTCGGCGCCGGAGAGGTGCCCGCGCTGCGGAATCGCCGGCACATCGCCGGCGTCGAGGCGCGACCCGAGTTTCTTCGCCAGGATCACGAACATCTGCCGGAGCTCGCCCTCGTCGGTTGGATAGAAGAGGGGGATGTGCACTTCCGCGCGACCCTGGCGCTTGAGATCGATCGGCAGCAGGTCCGGGCGCGCCGTCAGCAGCATCCAGATAATGCGCCCGCGGTAGCGGGTGTCTCCCATCTGAGTCGCAATCATGCCGAAGACCCTGCTCGAGGTGCCGGAATCACCTTCCGACTCACGGCTGCCGAGCGCCGCGTCGGCCTCGTCGACGACGACGACGACCGGCCCCATGGCGCGAAGCACAGCGAGCACGCGCTCGAGGTTTCCCTCCGTCTCGCCGACGTACTTCGACCTGAAATTCTTCAGAATGAGGCAGGGCACGCCGATTTCCCCGCTGACGCACTGGGCGAGGAACGACTTGCCCGTGCCGACCGGGCCGCACAGCAGGTATCCCATCGGCAGCGTATCGAGCGCGCCGCGTTTCAGCAGGGCGGCGTCCTCGCGCAGCCGCGCCTTGGCGGCGTCGTGACCGACCACCGTGTCGAGCGTCCAGCGCGGCTCGATGAACTCGAGCAGTCCGCGGCATTGCCGCTCCAGCAGCCGCTTCTTCAGCAAGCGGAACACCGTCGAGTCCAGCCGCTTGCCGCTCTCGCGCGCTGACCGCACCAGCACATTGAGATCGGTCAGCGAAATCCCCGCCGTCAGCGCGGCGAGTTCCGCCGCGGCGAAATCCGAGAACGACGCGATCGGCTCGGCGCCGGCCGTGGCCTGGATGAACGCTTCGCGCGCGGTGACGTCGGGCAACGGCACTTCGATCGTCGCCACGTGCGGGTTGCCGGTGAGGCGATCGCTCATGTCGGCGAGCTTTTCATCCACCAGCACGAACGCCATGTTCAGGCGCTTGACGTGCGGGCTCATCGCGCAGTTCAGCATCGTGACCAGGTGCGACGAGGCATGCAGGTTGAGGCGACCAGGCTCCCCGGATGGAAAGACGTACGACGCCTGGTCCATGACCAGCGCGACGCTGAGCCGATCCTCCTCAGGCGCCATGATGTTGTTGCGGACAAACCGGTCGAGGAGCGCGAAGGTCGCCGCCGGATCCTTCGGCAGCACGCTCAGGTCGCCAAGCTTCCTGGTCGCGAGGGTGACCATCTCCTTCAGCCGCTGCTCGTCGCGGCCGGCGAACACGCGCAGCCCGCGTCCGAGATCGTAATGGAGCACCAGCGACCAGCGGCCGAACAGCTGCTCGGCGAGGAATTCGGACAGCACGCCGTAACGTGGCACGGCCTCCTCGCCGACGCGGAACAGATCGTAGGTATTGCCGTGGAGCACGAACGCCGCAGTGGTGCCAGAGAAGTAGAGATCCGCCAGCTGTGACGCCCAGCCCGGGAACCACGCGGGCAGGGTCGCCGGCCGGTGCGGCGCGTCAGGCGCCATGGCGAAGCACCTCGCGCAGGTCGGTCTCGAGGATCGCCGGCGGGTCCTGGAACTGGTCGGCAAGCCCGGTCAGATGTTGCAGCTCGCTGACGGCTTTTTCGGTTTGACGCATGCTGTCGGCGGCCGAGTCCACCTGGCTGCTGAGGAAGTCGGGGTCCTGGCGGTTGACGGCCATCTCGGCGAGCGCCTGGATCTTCCCCTCGATGCGATCGAGCTCCAGACTGACGAACTCGGCGTTCTTGCGCGCGCGGCCGAAGTTATCCAGACGGAGCTCCCCCATCGCCACGCTGTCCTGCAGGGACTTGATGACCCGCTCGTCGCCGCCCGCCTGCGCGGTGGCCAGCGACTTGCGAAACTCGGCGAGACGCGCCGTCAATTCCTTCTCGTTCATGGATTGAAGAAAACGATCGAGCGCGGCCTTCGAGCTGAGCAGCCGCAGGAACAGCCACAGCAGGCGATCCAGTCCGGGCGTGCGGATTTCTTCCGCGCTGGCGGCGGCGTCGCCGGCCGCGCCGCGGACGCCGGCGGCAATCCCCCGCATCTCCAGACAGCGCCCATGCAGCTGCTGAAAGCGTTGCCGGGCATCAGCCGGCAGCCCACCCAGCATCGTCACGAGGGACACACTCGAGGCCGGGGACCCGGTGCTGTCGGCGCCTGCACCCGTGCGCGCGGCGTGCACCTTGGCATCGATGGCGGCGCGGAACCGCGGGATCGAGATCAGGGCGGCGAGATAGGTCAGCTCTCCGGCGCCGACCAGCGGCAGCAGCACCGACGACATCGGCAACAGCGCGGCGCCAACCGCGCCGCCGGCGAGCAGCAGGAGGTTCCAGCGGAACAGAAACGCTTCCCTGAGATAGTCCGAGATGGCGGCCCCGGCCGATGCGGACGGCGCGGACACGGGTGCGGGCTTAGTCATCACCGGCTCGGGTGGACGACGACAAGGTGTCGATCAGATCCCGGATTTCGAAAACGCGCTGCACGAACGCGGGCTCGCGCTGCATCTCCTTTGGCGGGCGGTCCGGCGGCGGGACCTCCATTTCGCGGAGAATCGTGCCCGGCGCCGACGAGAACACGTAGACGCGATCGCCGAGATAGACCGCCTCTTCGATCGAATGCGTCACGAAGAACACCGTCGCCTGCGCTTCGCGCCACAAATCCACGAGCAGGGCCTGCATGTGCAGCCGGGTAGTCGGATCCAGCGCACCGAAGGGCTCGTCCATGAGGATGATGCGCGGGCTCAGGATCAGCGTGCGGGCAATCGCGACGCGCTGCCGCATCCCGCCCGACAGCTCGCTCGGAAACTTGCTCGCGTCGCGCTTGACGTCCAGCCCGACCTTCGCGATCCACTCGCGCGCGCGCTCGCGGCGCTCGCGGGCCGCAACACCGCGACACTCGAGCCCGAACGCGACGTTGTCCTCGACCGTGCGATTGTCGAACGACGTGTAGTCCTGGAACACCATGCTGCGGTCCGAACCAGGCTGCCCGACCGCTTGCCCCGCTACCGTGACGGTCCCCTCGGACGGCGGATGGTGCGGCCGCAGGCCCGCGATGAGCCGCAGCACCGTGGACTTGCCGCATCCGGAGGGCCCCAGGATGGCGATGAACTCCCCTTTGCCCTGGAGATCGCGCACGGAGAACGTGACATCACGAATGACGACGTGATTGCCGAAGCGTTTGGTGACCCCTTTGAAATCGACGACGTTCGGGACGGCCGCGGCCGGCGCGGCAGGCTCTGACACGGCTTACTCCTCGGCCACGCGATACGGAAAGAGGCCGCGCTGGAACCAGAACAGCAGGCGGTCGATCCCGTACGCCAGAAGACCGATGATGATCAGAATCAGGATGATGTGCTCCGACATGCCGCGCCGCTGGCTGGCCATCAACAGGTAGCCGAGGCCGTGCTGCGCGTTGATCAGTTCGGCGAGCATGATGTAGCCGAAGGCGAG